>NZ_JARAVO010000053.1:0-42793 GCF_033792805.1 Streptomyces sp. PA03-1a | reverse complement strand
GGGGTGCGCAGGGCCGTCCGGCGCCTGCGGCCTCGGCCTTCGGGGGGTGGATGGCCGGCGCCGGTACGGCAGGAGCCGCCCCGATGCCGGAAACCGTGGGGGTGTCGGCCAGTCGGGGGCGGGGATCGGGGAGCCGGTCGAGTGCGACTCCGCACAGGGCGTGGTGGTCGGCGGGCGGTCCGTCGCCGCGGGCGACGTCCTGGTCCGGGCGGGTCGCGGCGTCCTGCGGCTGGCACGGGGCCGCCGCGGCGGGACCGGCGGTGAGGGTGTCGCCACCCGTGCGGTCCGGCCCGTGCGCGCAGGCCACCAGGTGGATGCTGGTGAACACGAGCACGCCCAGCAGCAGGAGCACTCCGCGGAAGGAGATGCGCCGACCAGCTCGCCACGTCATGTCACGGATCGTAGTCGATCAGTCGCTCTACGCGGGGAAGGGCCTCGCGCCGCGGAGCCCTTTCATCGGGCCGGCAGGTCGAGCAGCCGGAAGCGGCCGGGCGGGACGGACCAGGTCCGGCCGCCGATGCGGATCCGGAGCGGTGCCCCCGCGGAGGCGGGGACGGCGACGCTGATGCGGCCTCCGTCGACGTGGATCCGCACGCCCCAGTGACCCCGGTAGCGGACCGTGAAGGCGAAGCGCGACAGCTCCGGCAGCGGCGCCGGATCGAGCCACAGGGCGTCCTCACGGGCTTCCAGACCGGTCAGGCCGCGCTGGACGAGGTCGAGGGTGCCGGCCATGGCACCCAGGTGTATGCCTTCCTCGGTGGTGCCGCCCTGGACGTCGGTGACGTCCCCGAGCAGTGCCTCCTGCGCGCAGGACCATGCGTCGGCCGGGTGGGCCCGGGTCAGCACCCAGGCGTGCACCACCCCGCTGAGGGTGGAGCCGTGGCTGGTGCGGCGCAGGTAGTAGTCGACCGTTGACTGCCACGTGCCGTCGTCCAGCCGGTACCCCAGGCGCCCGAACAGGCGGTGCAGTTCGGTGGGTGGGAACAGGTAGCCCAGCATGAGCACGTCGGCCTGCTTGGACGCCCGGTAGCGGTTGACCGAGTCCCCCTCCGCCTCCAGGATCCGGTCCAGCCGGCGGATGTCCCCGTACCGGGCCCGGTAGCCCGCCCAGTCGAGCTCCTCCAGCCCGTCGTAGCCCGTGAACTGGCTGATCACGCCGGCGTGCCAGGGGACGTACAGCTTGCGCGAGACGTCCTCCCAGCGGTCCGTCTCCTCCGGGCCGAGGCACGTCCGCTCGCGGAGTTCGTCGCGGCGCGGCGCGGGGAGGGTCCGCCACAGCTCCAGGGTCCGCTCCAGTACCCAGGCAGCGGTGACGTTGGTGTACGTGTTGTCGTCGACTCCGGGCGTCGCGGAGCCGGGGTAGGCGTCGTGGTACTCGTCGGGTCCGACGACGCCGCGGATGCGGTAGCGGCCGCCGGTGTCGCAGTCGGGGTCCCAGGTGGCGCGGCAGGCCCAGAAGCGGGCGATCTGCAACAGCATCTCGGCGCCCTTGGTGTACAGGAACTCCGTGTCGCCGGTGGCCTGGCCGTACCGCCAGATGTTGTAGGCCACGGCGGAGCCGACGTGGTGCTGGAGCCGGGTGTGGTCCGGCAGCCAGCGTCCCGAGCGCGGGTTGAGGTGGAGGGTCTGGGTCTCCTCGCGTCCGTCGCTGCCGCTCTGCCACGGGTACATCGCTCCCGTGCACCCCACCTGGTCCGCCGCCCGGCACGCCTCCTCCAGACGGCGGTGGCGGTACTCCAGCAGCGCCCGGGACACCTCGGGGAAGTGCAGGTCGAGGTAGGGCAGGACGAACAGCTCGTCCCAGAAGACGTGTCCTCGGTAGGCCTCTCCGTGCAGTCCCCTGGCGGGCACGCCCACGTCCAGCTCGGCGGTGTGCGGGGAGAGGGTCTGCAGGACGTGGAAGGCGTGCAGCCGCAGGATCCGTCCGGCTTCGCCGGGAACGTCCAGGCCGGCGCGGCGCCACAGCCGGGCCCAGGCGGCGGTGTGCGTGGCGAGGAGGCCGGCGAAGTCCGGGGCCCGTTCAACACGGTCGAGGGCGGCGTGCAGCGGGTCGCTGATCGCCGGGTCCCGGGAGGTGTGCAGGGCGACGGTCTTCTCGACGACCGCCGGCCGGTCCGGCGCGACCGGGACGGTCAGCCGGTGGACCACGGTGCGCTCCCCCGGCTCCAGTGTCCGTACGGCCGTCGGAGACGTCGTGGCGCGTGTCCGCGCGGCGAGCGCGATGCGGATGTCGGAGGCGGTGGTACGGCACCGCAGCCAGACCGTGTCCGGTTCGGAGGTTCCGGTGTGCATCCGGGTGAGGTGACGGCCGTTCAGGTCCTGGTAGCGGGCGACACCTGCGTTGCCGACGTCGCCGTCGAGCGCGGACGCGACCTCCAGGTCGGCGGACCAGTGGCCCTCCGCGCGGAAGACGGTGCGCAGTGCGGCGAGGTGCGGGTCGTGCATGTGCACCAGCCGGGTCTGCTCGACGGCGAGGACCCGCCCGCGCGGGTCACGCAGCCGGAACGTCCGCGTCAGGGTGCCGCGTCGGAGGTCGAGGTCCTGCCGGTGCTCCAGCAGTGAGCCGTCGTCGGGGGCGAACCACTCCCCGCCGTCGCCGATCCTGAACCGCAGGGGCAGCCAGTTGGGCAGGTTGACCAGGTCCTCGTTCTGCACCTTCCGCCCGGCGACGGTGGAGTGGAGCCGGTTGTAGCACCCGGCGGCGTAGGTGCCGGGGTAGTGGTGGGGGCCGGCCACGGTCTCCGGGGCGGCGCCGCGGGTGGCGAAGTAGCCGTTGCCCAGGGTGCACAGTGCCTCGCGCAGGCGCTCCTGGGCGGGGTCGTACCCCTCGTACGACCAGGTCCACTCCCCCATCGTCTCCCCTCTCCGGGATCCGGCGGCCGGGACGGTTCGGCAGGGCTTTCCCGTCCAGTCTCCCCTGGATGCACCGCGCCCGCCCGAGGGCGGGACGGCGTCACGCGCGGGTCACACGGGCTGAGGGACGATGGCAACCGGGCACGGGGCGTGGTGGAGCATCGCGTGGTTGACGGGACCCAACTGAAGCCCGAACGGACTGTCGCGGCGGCGGGCGCCGACGACCAGCAGGTCCGCGTCGTCCAGTGTCCCGAGGAGGATCTTGCGGGCATGTCCCTCGCCCGTGTGCCGGCGGTGGCGGACCCCGGGGTGGGCGGCCGCCGCGGCGCGCAGGGCCTGGTCGAGGTGCTCCTCGGCGCGTCGCCGGTGTGCCGTGACGGCCTCGTCCTCGTAGCCGATCCACTGCGCGCCCTCGCCCGGAACCATCCGCCAGGCATGGACCGCCCGCACCCCGCAGTCATGCAACTCGGCCTCGCGGAAGGCGAATTCCACGGCCGCGGCCGAATTCTCGTCCGGGCCCACGCCGAGCACGATCCAGCGCCCGCCGTCGCGGGTTCCGCTTCCGTCGCGGTCACCCCTCACCACGACCACCGGGCACTGCGCACGACCGGCGAGGGTCAGGCCGACGGAGCCCAGCAGCAGGCCCGCCATCTCGCCGCGGCCTCGGTGGCCCACCACGAGTGCGGTGGCACGGGTCCCCTCGCGCAGCAGTCCGTACGTGGTGTCCTCCGCGAGTACCTCTGCCGAGACCTCCAGGCCCGGACGGCGCAGGCGGGCCCGTTCCGCCGCGGACTCGGCGATCTGCCGGGTGAGCTCCTGCTCCTCGGCGGGCTTCCGGGTGGAGGCGAGTGCCCGGCCCTCGTACCGCTCCCACAAGGAGGCATGGACGATCCGCAGCGGCAGGCCGCGCACGGATGCCTCGTCCGCGGCCCAGTCGACCGCTTCCAGGGCGGAGTCCGAGCCGTCGGTTCCCACGACCAGGGGAAGCGCCATGACCTCCACCGCCTCTCGATGCCCGGGTCGTCACCGTGTTGCCGACGACACTGCCGGGCGCGGACCGCTACGCCCATGGGCCGCTCGGCCCGTCCGGAGGGACACCCGGCCGTGGCGGTGGCCCCACCGGCCCATGTCGGGCCCCGGTGGACGCGACCGACAGTGGGACCGGACCGTACGGGACCAACCGCGCAGGGAGGCGGGGACGATGTACCACCGCAACGTCGGCGATCTGATGACCAGGGCGGTCGTATCGGTACGGCCGGACACGTCGTTCAAGGAGATCGCGAGGCTGCTCGCGGAACACGACGTCACCGCCGTCCCCGTCGTGGACGAAGGGGACCGCCCGGTGGGCGTGGTGTCCGAGGCCGACCTGCTGCGCAAGGAGGCGGGGCTGCCGGACCCCACCGGCCTTCTGCCGGCCCGGCACCCGCGCCCGGGCGAGCGTTCCCGCGTCGCCGCCACCACCGCGCAGGGGCTGATGAGCAGTCCGCCGACCGTCGCGCGGCCGGAGTGGTCCGTGGTCGAGGCGGCCCGGGTGATGGAGCGTCGAGGGGTGAAGCGACTGCCCGTGGTCGACGGGACGGGACGGCTGGTCGGGGTGGTCAGCCGCGCCGACCTGCTGCGGGTCTTCCTCCGCAGGGACCGCGCCATCCGTGAGGAGATCACCGGTGACCTGCTGGTGAGGACCCTGGGACTTGCCCCCGCCGCCGTGACCGTCCAGGTGGCCGAGGGGAAGGTCACCCTCGAGGGCGTGGTGGACCGCCGCAGCCTCGTGCCGGTGGTCCTGGAGCTGTGCCGCGGTGTGGACGGCGTCGTCGACGTCGAGGCGAGACTGGGTTACAAGGCCGACGACACCGTCCGGCCGTTACCCGCGCACCGGTGAGCCGTGCCGGCGAAGGACGTGGACGGCCCGGAGTTGGAGGGGCCGACCGACGGACCTCCGACCGACGGACCTCCCTCCGCACGTGGGGATGGGCCTGCGTGAGGGGATGAGGGCCCATCGGCCCCCGGCCGGGACCCGGCAGACCCCTGGAGGTGTCCCGGCCGCCATCCGATCGTGGGAGGTGGGCGGACGAGAGGGGGGAAGGGCGACGGCCGGGACGGTGCAGCGCCGGCCACGGTGACTGCCGCACCGAGGAGGAGACGACGATGAAGCAGCCCAAGGCAGGGCACGTGATGACGGCGGACATCGTCGGCGTCCGTGAGGGCACGCCCTTCAAGGACGTCGTCGCGTTGTTCGCACGGCACCGGATCAGCGGCCTGCCCGTGGTCGACGACGACGACAAGGTCCTCGAGGTCGTCGCCGAAACCGACCTGATGCTGCGGCAGGTGTCCCGGCTGGACGGCACGGGGCGGCGGCTGCCGGCGCTGTCACCCACCGCCCGGAGAAACGCCGCCCGGGCGCGTGCACGGACCGCCGGGCAGCCGATGTCCACTCCGGCGATCACCGTGCGGGCGGGGGAAACCGTCGCGGTCCCCGCGCGCACCATGGCGGAACACCACGTCAACCGGCTGCCGGTGGTCGACGAGGAAGACCGTCTCGTCGGCATCGTGACCCGCGGCGACCTGCTCCAGGTCTTCCTCCGCCCGGACCCCGGCATCCGTGCCGAGATCGTCGACGAGGCCGTCGTCCGCGCGCTGTGGCCGGCGCCGCGCGCGATCGGGGTCAGCGTCCACAACGGAGTGGTCACCCTCGGGGGCCGCGTCGAACGGCGCAGTGAGGTCCCGCCGGCCGAAGCCCTGACCCGCCGCGTCGACGGGGTGGTCGCCGTGGTGAACCGGCTCACCTATCGGCTCGACGATACCTGCGGGCGCCCCGTCGACGCCACGGCCCACGGCGTTGCCGACGACCGGCTGCGCACCGTGTGAGGAGGACGCCATGTTCGTCTACGACCACATGAACGGCTGGGGCTGGGCCCTGATCTCGTTGAGCTGGCTGGTGCTGCTGGTCCTCGTCGGCCTGGCAGCGGCCGTGCTGGTGCGACGCACCGCCGACGGCGGTCGCGGCCGGGCTCCCGAGCGACGTGACCCGGGTCCGTGGGAACTCCTGGCCGAGCGGTACGCCCGCGGCGAGATCGACGACGCCGAGTACCGGCGACGGCTGGAGGTGCTGGAACGAACCGCCGGTCACCGGCAGGATTCGAGGTGACCGAGGGCAGCGTGACCGGACGGGGGAGAGATCCACGCGGTGGTCAGCCGGACCCGGCGGGGAGCGACACCCGGAACTCGGTGTGCCCGGGGCGGCTGGTGACCTCGACGGCGCCGTGGTGGGCGGTGACGATCGCGTGGACGATCGCAAGTCCGAGGCCGGTACTGCCCGTACTGCGCGAACGGGCCTGGTCGGCACGGACGAAGCGGGTGAAGACCTCGGGCTGGAGTTCCGCCGGGATCCCGGGCCCGTCGTCGCTGACGGTGAGCCGTGCGCCGTCCGCGTCCGAGGAGAGGGCGACCGTCACTTCCGTACCGGCCGGGGTGTGCGTGCGGGCGTTGGCCATGAGGTTCCCGAGGGCCTGCTGTAGACGATGGCCGTCTCCGGACACCACGACGGGCTCCTCGGGAAGGTCCAGGAACCAGCGGTGGCCCGGTCCCGCGGCGCGGGCGTCGTCGACGGCGTCGAGGACGAGCCGGGTCAGGTCGACCTCCTCGTGCTCGAGCGGGCGACCCGCATCGAGACGGGCCAGGAGCAGGAGGTCGTCGACGAGGTGCGTCATGCGCTGCGACTCGGACTGGATGCGATCGAGGGCGTGGCGGATCTCGGCGGGGACAGAGCCCCGATGGCGAAGGGCGAGTTCGGCGTGGCCCCTGATGTTCGCGACGGGGGTCCGCAGTTCGTGGCTGGCGTCGGCGGCGAAGTGCCGGAGTCGCTCCTCGCCGGCCTGACGCCGGACCAGGGCGTCCTCCACGTGCCCGAGCATGTGGTTGAGCGCGGCGGCGACCTGGCCGACCTCGGTGCGGGGGTCGGTGTCCGGCAGGGGCCGCGGCATGGCGACCTCGCCGGTGGCCAGGGGCAGGCGTGCGACACCGGACGCGTGCTCGGTGACCCGGTGCAGGGGTCGCAGGCTCACCCGTACCCACAACGTCCCCGCGACTCCGGTGGCGAGGAGGGCCGCGCCGAAGACCACGGCCTCCACGGCTTCGAGGCGGTGCAGCGTCGCTTCGACGGGGTGCAGTGGAAGTCCGGTGAGCAGGACGTCGCCGTCGTCGCCGCGGACCGCCGTGACGCGGTAGGCGCCGAGCGAGGCGATGCGGATGCTGTGCCCCCTCCCGTCGACCGGGACACCTCCCAGGGCGCGTCGGTCTCCGGCGGAGAGCGCCAGGGGGCGGTCGGCCGCGTCGTCGACCACGGCGGCGTGGGTGACGTCGCCGCCCAGCAGTCGGGCGCCGAAGGTCGCGTCGGCCTGCCCCCTGGTGTCGGGGCGGTTGTCCGCGTCGGGCGTCCTCTCGTGCTCCAGACTGGCCGCGAAGCGCCCCCCGGTCGCCGTCAACTGCTCGTCCAGTCGTCCCAGCAGGAATCCCTTGAGCGCGAGGACGGTGGTGACGCCCACGGCCGCGCAGGCCACCGCCAGCAGGACGAGGAGGCCGGCGGTGAGCTGACCCCGCAGGGTGCGGGGAGGGAGTCGTCTCATGGGGCCTCGGACCTCAGGACGTATCCGACGCCGCGGACCGTGTGGATCATCGGGGAACGTCCCGCGTCGATCTTCTTGCGGAGATAACTGATGTAGAGCTCGACGACATGGGCCTGGCCGCCGAAGTCGTACGCCCAGACCCGGTCGAGGATCTGGCTCTTGGACAGCACCCGGCGCGGGTTGCGCATGAGAAAGCGCAGCAGTTCGAATTCGGTGCGGGACAGTTCGATCAGGGTCCCGGCACGGCGGACCTCCCGGGCCTCCTCGTCCATCGTGAGGTCGCCGACGACCAGCCGGTCCACGTCGGTGGCGGCGGTCATCCCGGCCCTGCGGAGCAGACCGCGCAGCCGCGCGATGACCTCCTCCAGGCTGTACGGCTTGGTCACGTAGTCGTCGCCGCCCGCCGTGATGCCGGCGACGCGGTCCTCGACCGCGTCGCGAGCCGTCAGGAACAGCACGCACACGCGGTCGGCGTCGCGCCGCAGCTCGCGCAGGACGTGCAGGCCGTCGACGTCGGGCAGCATCCAGTCCAGGACGACCGCGTCGGGGCGGAAGTCGCGGGCGGTCGCGAGCGCGGACGCCCCGTCTGCGGCCGTCCGTACCCGGCAGCCCTCTCCGGCCAGGGCGGCGGAGAGCACGTCGGTGACATCGGGCTCGTCGTCGACGACCAGGATGCGCACCGGGCTCCCGTCGGGACGGTGCATGCCGGGGGGTGGTGTGCGGCTCTCTTCCATGGTGAGTACAGCATCCCTCGCACACGTCCCCACGGCGGCCCCGGAAACCTCTGCGTTTCCTCTGAGTTCCCGCTGGGCTGCCCGGCTCAGAGGAAACGCAGAGGTTCGATGCCGATGCTGGGGGCGCCCGACGACGATCACGCTCCTGGGAGCCTCATGGCCGCCACCTCCACCACCGCCCACGCCGGTCGCGGACTGCGCCACCGGCGGCCGCGCCGCAGCCTCGTCCCGGTGCTCGCGCCGCTCGCGATCTGGGCGGGCGCCGCGGGAGTGCTGGCGTTGTGGTGGTCCGACACCACCTCCGTCGTCGGTCCGGCGGGGTGGCTGACCGGTGCGGGCCGCATCACGGGCCTCCTCGCCGGATACGCCTGCGCGGTCCTGCTCGTGCTGATGGCTCGCGTGCCCCTCCTCGACCACAGTGTCGGAACCGACCGGCTCGCCCGCTGGCACGCCTGGGGCGGGCGCTGCACCGTCTCCCTGGCCCTGGCCCACACGCTGCTGATCATCTGGGGTTACGCCGCCGCCTCGCACGCCTCCTTCGTGGGACAGACCACGACACTCGTCCTGGACTATCCGGACCTCCTCAAGGGCACCGCCGGATTCCTGCTGTTCGTCGCCACGGGTGCGGTCTCCGCGCGTGCGGCCCGCCGGAAGATGAGCTACGAGACCTGGCACTACCTGCACTTCGCCACCTACCTCGCGGTCTTCCTCGCCTTCGGGCACCAGCTGTCCAACGGAGCGGACTTCGTCGGGAACCGGGCAGCCCAGACCGCCTGGTACGCCCTCTACCTCGGCGCCGCCGTCCTGGTCGCCTGGTACCGATTCGCCGTCCCGCTCCGGCGCGGCCTCCGCCACGGGCTCACGGTCGTCGCCGTCCACCCGGAGGCACCCGGGATCGTGTCCGTCCACCTCACCGGTGAGCACCTGGACGAGCTGGCGGGTGCGCCGGGACAGTTTCTGCGCTGGCGCTTCCTGACCCGCGGGCTGTGGTGGACCGCCAACCCGTACTCCCTGTCCGCCCCGGCCCACCCTCGGCACCTGCGCATCACCGTGAAGTCCGCGGGCGGCCACAGCGGCGCCCTGGCCCGGCTGACCCCGGGCACCCGCGTGTGGGCGGAAGGCCCCTACGGCGCGTTCACCGCGGACCGTCGCACCGCGTCGAAGGTCCTCCTGCTGGCGGGAGGTGTCGGCATCACCCCGCTGCGGACTCTCTTCGAGACCCTGCCCGGCCCGGTGACCCTCGTTTACCGGGCACGCCGTCCGGAAGACCTCGCCCTGCGCGGCGAACTCGACGCGATAGCGCACAGGCGCGGCGCCACGGTCCACTACGTGGTGGACGACCCCGCTCGCCACCACTCCCCCCTGACCGCGCAGGCACTGTCCGCCCTCGTCCCCGGGCTGGCCGGTCACGACGTCTACCTCTGCGGCCCGCCGCCCATGACGGAAGCCGCGGTGCGGGCCTTGCGCGAGGCGGGAGTGCCCGCCCGCCGCATCCACCACGAGTCGTTCGCGTTCTGAGGAGAACCACCGCATGCGTCGCGCCGTGCTCACCACCACCGGGACCAGTGCCCTCATCGCCGGGATGCTCTTCCTCAAACCCCACCAGCCGTCCGTCGTGGCGGGCGGTCCGGATCCCTCGGCTGCCTCGCCCACGCCCCAACGGTCGGAGCAGGCGTCCCCAGGCGGCCACGGCGCCCCCAACGGCACCTTCACCGGTGCGCCCGTCGACACTCCCTACGGGACGGTGCAGGTGGCGGCCACGCTCGCCGACGGAAGGATCACCGCCGTCCGGGTCCTCCAGGCGCCGGACGAGAACGGCAGGGACCGGCAGATCGCCGCCTACGCCCTGCCCCGCCTGACGCAGGAGGCCCTCGGCGCCCAGAGCGCCCGCATCGACGCCGTGTCCGGGGCGAGCTACACCAGCCAGGGGTACGTCCGGTCCCTGCAGAGCGCTCTGGACCAGGCCCGTGCGTGACCCCGCCCGCGGGCTGCACCACGTCGAACACGTGATGGGCACCGTCTTCTCCTTCGACGTCCGGGACCGGGCCACCTGCGCCGTCCGCGATGCCCTCGACCGTGCCGTCCGCCATCTGCACACCGTGGACGCCGTGTTCTCCACGTACCGTCCCGACAGCGCCGTCAGCAGGCTCGGCCGCGGCGAGATCGTCCTCGCCGACTGTCCGGGCGAGGTGCGCGACGTGCTGGAGCTGTGCGCCCGGGCGAGCCACGAGACGGACGGCTGGTTCAGCATCACGGCCGGCGGCACCCTCGACCCCTCGGGTCTCGTCAAAGGGTGGGCCACCGAGAACGCCTCCCGGATGCTCCACGAGGCCGGGGCACACCACACCTGCGTGAACGGGGGCGGCGACGTCCGCCTCCGGGGCCAGGCGGCCCCGGGCACACCTTGGCGCATCGGCATCGCCGACCCGCTTCTCCCTGGAGCGCCGGCCGCCGTCGTGTCCGCGAGCGGCGACCTGGCCATCGCGACCTCGGGCACCGCGGAACGCGGCGCCCACATCCTCGACCCGCACGGCGGCACCCCCGCCGCCGCCCTGGCGTCCGTCACCGTCATCGGGCCGGCCCTGACGATGACCGACGCCTACGCCACCGCGGCCTTCGCACGTGGCAACGGATCCCGCGCCTGGCTGGAGGCGCTGGACGGGTACGAGGCGCTGGCCATCCTGCCCGACGGCCGCACGTGGCGAACGTCCGGATTCGGCAACCACGTCCCCTGAGCGGCGACCGCGCTGATCCACGCGCCAGATGGCCGGGAGGCGGGGGGCTTTGGGCCCGTCCACGGGGCCGGGTGGCCCAATGGCGGCGGTTACCGGCGGGTCCCAGACTGGGTGCGGGAGGTTTTCCGTCCCTCGTCGAAGGAGGCGGCCATGAACGCCAACCTGCAACCGGCGACGGTGAGCGACGTGATGACACGCAAGGTCGTCGCGGTGGCCCTGGGCACGTCCTTCAAGGAGATCGTGCGGACCCTGGAACAGTGGAAGGTCAGCGCGCTGCCCGTGGTGGCCGACGGCACCCGGGTCGTCGGCGTGGTCTCCGAGGCGGATCTGCTGCGCAAGGAGGAACACCGCGAGGACGTCGCCCCGCCGATCGGCGCGGGCCCGGACAAGGCGGCCGCGGTCACCTCCGAGCAGCTGATGACGGCCCCGGCGGTCACCGTGCGCGAGGACGCCCCCCTGGCGCAGGCGGCACGGACGATGGCGCTGCACCACGTGAAACGGCTGCCCGTGGTCGACGCCGACGGAACGCTGCGCGGCGTGGTGAGCCGCGGCGACCTGCTCAAGGTGTTCCTCCGGACGGACGAGTACATCGCCCGTGACGTGCGGGACGTCCTCGCGGGCGAAGTCCTGCCGGGCGCGTGGCAGTTGGTGGACGTCGAAGTCACCGACGGAATCGTGACGGTGAGCGGCCTGCTCGCCGACCGGTCGCTGGTCCCGGTCGTGGCACGGATGGTGCGCTCCGTCGAGGGTGTCGTGGACGTGCGCTTCGACCTCACGCCGAGCCGCGTGTGAGGCCCCTAAGGCGACCGGTCGGCCCCTTCGACGGGCCCGGCCGGCCCAAGCGGACGCCTGGCGCCGCACAACACCCTGACGGCAGGACACGACTCCGTCCGAAGGAGGGAAGGCCGTGAAGGCGTGGGTTTTCCAGGGGTCCGGGCAGGCCCGCTGGCAGGAGGTGCCGGATCCGCAGGTCAAGGACCCCGGCGACGCGATCGTGCGCGTCGGCGCGGTCACCGTCTGCGGAACCGATCCGCACATCCTCAAGGGTGACGTGCCCGACGTGCGCCCCGGCACCGTCTTGGGTCACGAAGCGGTGGGCGAAGTCGTCGAAACCGGTTCCGCCGTCACGACGGTGCGTCCCGGCGACCGGGTGCTGATCTCCTGCATCTGCGGGTGCGGCCGGTGCCGCTTCTGCCGCGAGGGCGCCTACGGGCAGTGCGTCGGCGGCGGAGGCTGGGTACTGGGGCACCTGATCGACGGGACCCAGGCCGAGTACGTGCGCGTGCCGTTCGCCGACGTCTGCCTGCACCCGCTGCCCGCCTCGGTGAGCAGTCAGGACGCGGTGCTGCTCGCCGACATCTTCCCCACGGCCTACGAGGTGGGCGTCCTCAACGGCCGCGTCCGGCCCGGCGACACGGTCGCCGTCGTCGGCAGCGGGCCGATCGGACTGGCCGCGATCGCCACGGCGCGCCTGTACTCCCCCGACCGGATCATCGCTGTCGACCTGGCGGAGACCCGTCTGGACGCGGCCAAGCGCCTGGGCGCGGAGGCGGTCGCCAACGCCGGTGAGCAGCCCGAGCGGCTGGTCCTCGACCTGACCGAGGGACTCGGCGCCGACGTGGTGATCGAGGCGGTGGGTGTTCCCGAGAGCTTCGAACTGTGCGCGCACATCGTCCGGCCGGGCGGCCATCTGGCCAACGTCGGCGTCCACGGCGCGCCGGCCACCCTTCACCTGGAGGACCTGTGGAGGAGGAACGTGACCATCACCACGGGGCTGGTGGACACGTACTCGACCCCGGTGCTGTTGCGCATGATGGCTTCCGGACGCCTTCCGGCCGCTTCCCTCGTCACCCACACGTTCGAACTCGACGACATGGAGGAGGCCTACGGCGTGTTCGGCCGGGCGGCCGACACCGCGGCGCTCAAGGTCGTGCTCGGCGGCCCGCACCACTCGGCGGTGGCGCTCACCGACTGAGCTCTGAGGAAAGGACCGACGGTCATGACGAAGCACTCCCCAGCCACCGCGCCCGGGGACATCGGCCGGCGCATCACGATGCGCCGTGAGGAATTGGGCCTGTCGCGGGAGGAAGTGGGGGCCCGTACGGGCATCGCCCCTGGCTACCTGCGGTACGTGGAGGAGGATTCCACCGCAGCTCCCGGCATCGCGACATTGCGTGGCCTGGCCATGGCGCTGGACACCAGCGTCTCCGCGCTCAGCGGAGGCGAGGCCGATCTGCCGCCGGGCCGCGGGCAGGCCGCAGGCCGCGCCGAACTGGTGGAACTGGGCGGTGAGGAGTGCTGGAGACTGCTGTCCTCTCACGGCGTGGGCAGGCTCGCCCTGTCCATGCCCGAGGGACTCACCGTCGTACCGGTCAACTACAGCGTCGACCAGGGCACGATCGCCTTCCGCACCTCGCCGGCCGCCACCCCCGCGGAGGCCTCCGACACCAAGTGCGCCTTCGAGGTCGACGAGGTGGACGACGCCCTGAGCCAGGGCTGGAGCGTCCTCGTCCGTGGGATGGCGCACACCGTCACCGACCCCGCGGGCGTCCGGCGGCTCAACGAACAGGCGTACACCGGGCCGTGGGCCGGCGGGGACCGCGACCTGTGGGTGCGCATCACACCGGCGAACGTGACGGGCCGCCGCATCGTGGTGGGCTGACATGACGACCAAGGGAGGCAGGGCATGACGGGCAGCGGATACGCAGCGGGGCCGCCCCGCGCACCGCACGGGGAGGTCGTCGTGGGGGTCGACGGATCGGACCCTGCCGTGCGCGCCCTGGACCGGGCGGCCGACGAGGCACACCGGCGGGACGCCGCCCTGCGGATCGTGCTCGGTCTGCCGTGGCCCGATCCGGGCGAGGTCGGATTCGGCCTGGAGGCCGATGGCGAGCGCCCGCCGGGCGAAGCGGCCCGTACGGTCCTGGACTTGGCCGCCAGACGCGTGGAGGACCGGCACCCGGGGCTGTCCGTCGCACTGGAGCAGGCCGCCGAGCCGGCGGCCTCGGCGCTGGTGCGCGTGGGCCGGACCGCGACCCTGACCGTGGTCGGCACCAGAGGCCGTGGCGGTTTCGCCGGCCTGCTCCTGGGCTCCGTCAGCCTGCGGGTGGCCGCCCACACCGCTGGTCCGCTGATGGTCGTCCGCGGCGAGGACGCGGCCGTCCGACGGGGGCTGCTGCACGACAAGGTGCTGCTGGGCCTGGAGGACGAAAGCGACGCCGAGGCCGCCCTGTTCGCGTTCGAGGAGGCCGAACGACGCGCCGCACGGCTGAGGGTCCTCCATGCCTGGACCCACCCGCACATCTCCATGGGAGAGTGGCCCACGTCCCACCGCCAGGACCTGGCCTCCCAGGCACGGCAGCACAGGGAACTGGCCCGGTTCGCCGTGTCAAAGCTGACCGAACGCTTTCCGGATGTCGCCGTGCGGGTGGACTCCGTTCCGGGACACGCCGCCGCCGCACTTGTGGAGGCGAGCCGCGCGGCGGACGTGGTGGTGGTCGGCGCCCATCGCCGCGAGGACCGCCCGCTCGGCATGCGCCTGGGACCGGTCACCCACGCGGTGCTCCAGCACGCGCACTGCCCCGTCGTCCTGGTCCCCATCGGCTGAGCGCCGGACCCCCTGGTCAGCGGTGGCCCTGACGTGCACCCGCCTTCGGTACCGGGCGGGCCAGGACAAGGGGCCGGTAGGCCCCTGCGGGCGGAGGGTGCCGGGGTGCAGGCTGAGGACGAGGGCCGCCGCCAGGGCCGCCCGGTCGTCCCCCGTCACATCGTGTGGACGGTCCTCAGGACGGAGGTGCCGGTGATGACCACCGCCACGACGAACGGCCTGCTCGACGTACTGCCGGCCCAGGCGCGACAGCGCCTGACGGAACTCGGCCGCGAGGTGTCCTTCCCGGCCGGGACCCGGATCTTCGAGGAGGGGCAACGAGCCGACAGGTTCTGGATCATCCACACCGGATCTGTCGCACTCGACCTCCACGTCCCCGGGCGGCGCCCCGCCGTGCTGGAGGCTCTCGGACACGGCGACCTTCTCGGCTGGTCGTGGCTGTTCCCTCCGTACAGCTGGCATCTGGGCGCCCAGGCGCAGAGCCCGGTGCGGGCGACGGAGTACGACGCCACGATCGTGCGGGCGCTGTGCGAGGCCGACCCTGCCTTCGGCCGGGCCGTGTCCCGCCGGGTGGCGGAGATCGTCGCCCACCGCCTGCTGCAGACCCGCACCCGTCTGCTGGACCTCTACGGTCCTGCCGGCAGCGGAACCGCGCACTGACCGGCTTCCGCCCGCCAGGAGGAGAGGGACCGATGCACGGCAGCCCGCACATCGTCAGCGACGTGATGACCCGTTCCGTCGTCGCCGTCGGCCGGGACGCCTCGTTCAAGGAGATCGTCACGACCATGGAGCGGTGGAAGGTCAGTGCACTCCCCGTGCTGGAGGGCGAGGGTCGGGTAGTCGGCCTGGTGTCCGAGGCCGACCTGCTGCCCAAGGAGGAGTACCGCGACAGCGCTCCCTCCCGCAACGAGCAGATGCGGCGCCTGCCGGATCTGTGCAAGGCCGGCGCCACCACCGCCGACGAGCTGATGAGCGCCCCCGCCGTGTGCGTGCACGCCGACGCCACACTGGCCCAGGCGGCGCGCGCCATGGCGTTCCGGAACGTCAAGCGGCTGCCGGTCATCGACGCCGAGGGCATGCTGTGCGGCATCGTCAGCCGTGGCGACCTGCTGAAGGTCTTCCTGCGTCCGGACGAGGAGATCGCCGAGGAGGTCAACCGCGAGATCGCCGGGTACCTCTTCCCCGGCGAGCCCTCACCGGTACGGGCACGCGTCGAGGGGGGCGTCGTCCACTTCTCCGGCGCGCCGGGAGACCCGTCGCTGGTCCCTGTGGCGTCACGGTTCGCCCGAGCCGTGGAGGGCGTCGTCGACGCCGTGTGGGACTGAAGCACACCGGAAGCACCCCGGGCGTTGGGGGTGATCATGCCCGCCGGTGGCCCCACGAGGGTTCCACTTCTGCCCACTCCCGCTCCCATGCCGCCGCCCGATGACGGTCGATCCGCAGCCGGACGGCCCAGCGTCCTGCCAGGACCAGCCCGCACGCGCCGGTGGCGGCGAAGACACCGAACACCTGGCCCTGCACCTGCGCCTGCACCGGTGTGAGCGGTGGTTCCCTGATCTCGTCGTGCCGGTCCACCCGGACGGGTGTGGTGGACCCCGTCCGGCTGTTCGGCTCCACGCGAGCGCTGCCGACGTGCGCGACACCGTCCGGTGCGGTCCACCGCACGGTGGCCCGCACCGTACCGGGGGACCCCGTGTAGGAGTTCTCCACCGCGTCCGCCGCGTCCTCGGTGAGGACTGCCGTCACCTGGCGCATGCCGTCACCTTGGTGCAGCGCGTCGTGCTCCACGGCGACCGCGGAGGCGACCCCCGCGGCGGGACCACCGACGGCCATCAGGACCGCCGCCGCCACTCCCGTCCACGCCTCCGCGACATCCGTTCCGCGTCGCATCGAATTGCGCCGCCACCGCCAGAACATCACCCGACCGCTCATGGCCACGCCCCTTTCCCTGCGGCGACGGTCGCACGGAGGCGGGGTTGAGGAGCAGGGGCCGAAGAGGCCGCCCGGGTGGGCCGGGCAGGCCGTTCTCACCGGCTGCCGGGTCCGTTCGGCCCTGTCTCAGGAGCCGCCGGTGGGCGACGATCGTAAGGGTCCGACCCGCACGCGGCAGTGCGCGGTCTCTCAGATCCTCGGGACCAAGGACGTGAGCAGCATGGCACCGAATCCGTATCCGGCCGCCCCTGGTGACATGGGGCGCCGTGTGGCGAAGCGGCGTGACGAGTTGGGTCTGACCCGTGAGGAAGTCGCGGCCCGGGCCGGCATGGCCACCAGTTACCTGCGGTTCATCGAGGAGCAGTCCACGGCCGCTCCCGGTCCGGGAACGCTGGGAACGCTCGCGGCCGCCCTGGACACCACGGTCGTGGCGCTCAACGGAGGGGAGGCCGACCTTCCGCCCGGCCGCCTCGGGCGCGCCTCATCGCACGCACGCCTGGTGGAGCTCTCCCCCGAGGAATGCTGGTCGCGCCTGGACGGCCACGGCGTGGGCCGGATCGCAGTGACCGCTCCCGGCCGCGAGGCCATCCTGCCCGTGAACTACAGCGTGGTCGACGGTTCCGTCGTCTTCAGGACCGCCCCCGGTTCCGGGCCGGCCGAGGTCACCGGAACGGAGGTCGTCTTCGAGGTGGACCACGTGGACGAGGCGCTCAGCCAGGGCTGGAGCGTCCTGGTACGGGGCCCGGCCAGGCGCGTCGAGGACCCGGAGGCCGTGCGGCACCTCGCCCGGCGGGCGTACAGCGGCCCGTGGCCGGGCGACGACGACCGCAGCGAGTGGGTGCGGATCGACGCGGCCGCGATCACCGGCCGGCGCATCGACGTCCCCTGACGGGCCCGCCCCGTTCCGATGGGTCCGTTCGGCCCTGGCGCGCCCGGCCGTGGTGGGTGAGGATCACCGGGACACGGGACGTCAGGGCAGCGACACACGGCAGGGGGCCGGCATGACCGGTGCAGAGGAGTTCTCACCGCGGGCGCCGATCAGGGTGTTCCTGGTCGACGACCACGAGGTGGTACGGCGGGGCGTGCACGACCTCCTCGACGCCGAACCCGACATCGAGGTCGTCGGGGAGGCCGGCACGGTCGGCCACGCACTGGCTCGGGGACCGGCCCTGCGGCCGGACGTGGCGATCCTCGACGTGCGTCTCCCGGACGGCGACGGCATCGGTGTCTGCCGGGAGCTGCGCTCGCGCATGCCGGAACTGGCCTGTCTGATGCTGACGTCCTTCGACGACGACGACGCCCTGCTGGACGCGATCATGGCGGGCGCCGCTGGCTACGTGCTGAAGCAGATCAAGGGCTCCGACCTGGTCTCCGCCGTCAGGACCGTGGCCTCGGGCCAGTCGATGCTCGACCCGGCGACCACCGCCCGGTTGATGAGCAGCCTGCGCCACCAGGAAGAACCGGCGAGTCCGCAGGACGAGACCCTCGCCACGCTCACTCCGCGCGAGCGGGAGATCCTGGAACTCATCGGCGAGGGCCTGACGAACCGGCAGATCGGCAAGCGGCTGTTCCTGTCGGAGAAGACGGTCAAGAACCACATCTCCCGGATGCTGGCCAAGCTCGGCGTCGAGCGCCGCATCCAGGCCGCCGTGCTCGCCACCCAGCACCAGACCGGGGGCGGCGGGGACGCCGAGTCACGACGCTGAGATGGTGCCGCGTGGCTCCTGCCTCAGGGACGAGCGGCCCCTCCCCCGCGAGCACGGCGGGGCGGAACCTGGAGCCAGGTTCCGGGCCGGGAGGAGACCACCATGATGCCGACGACCCTCGACGGCGCGACGTTGGAGAAGCTCATTTCCGCCGCCGTCGCCGCGCCGTCCTTCCACAACAGCCAGCCGTGGCGATTCCGCCTGGAGCCGGACACCGCCACGGTCCTGGTCCGTGCCGCGGGTGAGCGCGGGCTGCGTGAGGCCGACCCACTGGGCCGGGCGCTGCACGTGTCCGTCGGTGCGGCGGTGTTCAACCTGCGGGTCGCGGTGGCCCACTTCGGCTGGGAGCCCGTCGTCCGGCTGCTGCCGGTCCCGGCGCAGCCGGACCTGCTGGCTTCGGTACGGCTGGCCGGACCGTCCCGCAGCGGTGGGGAGCACCGTGCGGACCTGTACCAGGCGTTGTGGCGCCGGCACAGCAGCCGCGCTCCCTTCTCGGCGCACCGGCCCCCGGGGCCGGTCCTCGCCGAACTGGCGGACGCCGCCCACTCGGAGGGGGCGAAACTGTACGTGCCGGACGCCGGCGAGACCCAGCGAATACTGCGGCTGACCTCGGAGGCGGAGCAGCGGGGTGTGACCGACCCCGCGCGCCGTACCGAGAGCCGGGGCTGGATCCGCGAAGGTGCTCGGGACGGCCTG
Source organism: Streptomyces sp. PA03-1a (assembly GCF_033792805.1). Taxonomy (NCBI): domain Bacteria; kingdom Bacillati; phylum Actinomycetota; class Actinomycetes; order Kitasatosporales; family Streptomycetaceae; genus Streptomyces; species Streptomyces sp. PA03-1a. Next base: position 23,908 of record NZ_JARAVO010000053.1, on the reverse strand, counting down.
ACGCCGGTGGCCCTGGGCCCGCGGGACGCCGCAGGGCGGCTGCCGATGCGGGACTTCTCCGCGCTGGGTCCGCAGAATCAGCTGCCGGCCGCGGTATTCGAGCAGCAGCCGCTGATCGCGGTGCTGTCCACCGCCCACGACCGGCGTGCGGACTGGCTGCGGGCCGGCCAGGCGTTGGAGCACGTCCTTCTGGTGGCCACCGCGCACCGGGTGCGGGCGTCGCTGCTGCACCAGGCACTGGAGTGGCCCGACCTGCGTTGGGCGCTGCGCAGCGCGGAAAGCGGGCCGGGACACGTCCAGATGCTCGTCCGGCTCGGGTACGGCCCTCAGGACCCGGCAAGCCCGCGCATGTCGGCGACGGAGGTCATGGAGGGACATCACGCGCCGGCTCCGGGCCGAGCGGCACCTTCCACTCCAGGTGCGTCCCCCCGGACGGCCTCGTCCGGACGGTGAACGACCCGCCGAGCTTCTCGGCCCGCCTGGCGAGATTCGTCAGACCGCTGCGGCGGCCGCCTTCGGGCAGCCCCACCCCGTCGTCGGTCACGGCAAGTGCCAGGATGCCGGAGCCGACCACCAGGGCGACCTCAGCCGAACCGGCGTGTGCGTGCCGTGCCACATTCGAGAGTGCCTCACCCAGCACCGCGACGACCTCGTCGGCCACTGGGGCCGGAACATCGGTGTCGATGAGGCCCTCCATCCGCAGTGCCGGGGTGAACCCGAGCGCGGGCACGGCCTCCTCGACCCCCTTCGCAGTGCGCACCCGCAGACCATGCCGGGTCGAGGTCGTTTCGTGGACACGGAGGCCGAAGATCGTCGAGCGGATGATCTTGATGGTTTCGTCCAGGTCGTCCACTGCGCGCAGCAGGCGCTCGCTCGCCTGGGGGTGGTCGACGAAACGCGCCGCGCTCTGCAGGGTCATGCCGGTGGCGAACAACCGCTGGATGGCCAGGTCGTGCAGGTCCCGGGCGATACGGTCGCGGTCCTCGAGCTGTGCCATCTGCTCTGCGGCACGGCGTCGCTCGGCCAGTTCCATGGCGAGGGCGGCCGATCCGGCGAACGCCAGCAGCAACTCCGTCTCGGTCTCGGTGAACACCGGCTGCCCTTCTGCGCGGGCCAGCAACAGCGCGCCGCGCACCCCCTGCGGGGCGCTCATCGGGACGGCCACCGCAGGGCCGAGCCCGGCGAACCGGGGCGGGCCGGCCGTGATGCGCGGATCGTGCTCCACGTCCGGGCTGGTGATCGGTTCGGTGGCCTCCATGGCGGCGCCCGCGAAGGACCCCTGCCGGGGGCAGGGTGAGTCCACGGTGGAGGTCCGCGTCGGTGCCGGTGGCGATCGCCACCTCCACGTCCGTCGTGCCGTCGACCGGCAGCGCGACCACCCCGAGATCCGCGCCGGTGATGCGGCGTGCGCGCTCCACGATCAGCTCCAGGATGCGGGACTCGTCCACCCCCGACAGGAGACTGGCGGTGACCTCCGCGTTCGCCTCCAGCCACCGCTGCTTCGACCGGGCTTCCTGGTAGAGCCGTGCGTTGTCGACGGCGACGCCCGCGGCGACGGCGAGGGTGGACAACACGGTCTCGTCCTCGTCGTCGAACTCCTTGGCGCCGCGCTTCTCCGTCAGGTACAGGTTGCCGAACACTTCGTCACGGACGCGGATCGGCACCCCGAGGAACGAGTGCATCGGCGGGTGGTCGACCGGGAATCCGTACGAGGCCGGATGGTGGGAGAGCTCGCGCAGGCGCAGCGGTTCGGGGTGCCGGATCAGTTCGCCGAGGATGCCGTGGCCCGACGGCAGGGGACCGATCGCCTCGATCTGCTCGTCCGAGACCCCGACGGTCAGGAACTGCGCGAGCTTCGCGTCGTCGCCGATCACGCCCAGCGCCCCGTACTCGGCGTCCACCAGCACCACTGCCGCCTCCACGATCCGCCGCAGCACCTGCGGCAGGTCCAGCTCCCGCCCGACCGACAGCACCGCCTCCAGCAGGCTGTGCACGCGGTCCCGCGTCCCCCGGACCGCGTCGATGCGTGTCTGCAGTTCGTCCAGCAGCTCGTCGAGCCTCAGCCGGGGCAGGCGCTCCGCGCCCTCGCTGCCGTCCATCCCCACGGATCCTCCATCCGGCACAGCAGGCAGGTGACCAGCTTCAAGATAGCCGGATCGGGGCGACTTCGAACGTCCCTCCACCGGCGTTCCGCCGTTGCGACCGGCGCGGTGGCCGGGGGGCGTCGCCCACGGCCCCGGCTCCCGCAGGGGACCTGTCGCGCCCACTCGGTCCTCGACCGACGAGCCGGCCGCCGTCGACGGCTCGGCCGCCTCGCCGCGGGGCCCGGCACGTCAAGCGCGTGGGCGTGCTGCGCCTCCATGATCCGAGGGCGGCCAACACTGAGGCGCTCGGCATCCGTTTCCCGCTGCGCGGCATTCGCGCGCCGGCCCCGCCGCTGACTGCCCATGTCCGCGAACCGTTCAGCGCACACGGTCTGGTGCACCAACTGGTCGCTGCAGAAGGGACGTTCGGCCCCATGCCCACGGGCCTTCGGCCCACGGCGCCGCACCTCCGCCACGCAGGACAGTGAACACGCAACGAAATCCACCAGGTTCACGCTCCGCCCGGATCGGAAGGGATCAGCACCATGGCCATCCAAGGACACCCCCAGCGGCACACGGGGTTCCGCCTCCCCGCACGGCGCAGGACCGGCACAGGCACCGCCCCGTCCGGCGAGGCTGCTGCCACGTCGGCAACGTCCGCCACGTCCGCGCGCGTGTACGTCCTCGCCGGACTGCGCGTCCTGACCGGGTTCGTCTTCCTGTGGGCCTTCCTCGACAAGACCTTCGGTCTCGGCTACGCCACCGGCTCCGGCAAGGGCTGGATCGACGGCGGCTCGCCGACCAAGGGGTTCCTCAGCGGCGTCGCCGCGGGTCCCTTGCAGTCCACCTTCCACGCCTGGGCCGGCGCCGCCTGGGCGGACTGGCTGTTCATGCTGGGCCTGCTGGGCGTCGGCGTCGCGGTCATGAGCGGTGTGGCGCTGCGGATCTCCGCCGTGGCCGGCACCGCGATGATGGCCCTGATGTGGGTCGCCGAGTGGCCTCCGGCCCGGCACCTGGCCGACGGGTCGCCCAGCATGTCGACCAACCCCTTCGCCGACTACCACCTCGTGTACGCGGTCGTGCTGACCGCCCTTGCCGCCGCCTCCGCGGGCACCACCTGGGGCCTGGGCCGCGTCTGGGCCCGGCTGCCCGTCGTCCGCGACCACGCCTGGCTGCGCTGACGCCCGGCGCGACGCTCAGCACCGGCCCGGGGAGCTCGGCTCCCCGGGCCCTGACGGCGGGCGAGAAGGAGCCCGGCGCTCAGGGGCGGATCACGGTGTTCCTCCCGCGCCCGCGAAGGGGATCTGCGCCGAGTCGGCCGCCTGACTGCCGAAGGGGTGCCGCCACAGGCGCTGTGCCTGGAGTCTCGGCAGGACCCCCTCTCCGAACCAGTACGCCTCCTCCAGGTGCGGATAGCCGGAGAGGATGAACTCCTCAATGCCGAGGGCGTGGTACTCCTTGATCCGCTCGGCGACCTCGTCGTGACTTCCAACCAGCGCGGTACCCGCGCCACCGCGGACCAGGCCGATGCCCGCCCACAGGTTGGGGTGGACCACCAGGCGGTCGCGGCTGCCGCCGCGGTGCAGATCGAGCATGCGCCGCTGGCCCTCGGATTCGCTGCGGGACAGTCCGGCCTGGACGGCCGCGACGGTCTGCGGGTCGAATCCGTCCAGGAGCCGGTCGGCCTCGGCCCAGGCCTGCTCGGAGGTGTCGCGCGTGATGACGTGCAACCGGATGCCGAAGCGCAGGGTGCGTCCCTGTCCGGCCGCCAGGCCCCTGATCCAAGCGATCTTCTCCGCGACCTGCGCGGGCGGCTCGCCCCAGGTGAGGTAGACGTCCGCGTGCCGGGCGGCGACCTCGCCGGCCACCGGTGAGGAACCCCCGAAGTACACTTCGGGAACCGGGTCGGGCACCCGGGCGAGCTTCGCGTCCTCGACCTGGAGGTGCTCACCGCGGAGGTCGACGGACTTGCCCTCCCACAGTCCCTTCACGACCTCCAGGAACTCACCGGTGCGGCGGTACCGCGCATCCTTGTCCAGGAAGTCGCCGTACGCCCGCTGCTCATGGCTCTCTCCCCCCGTGACGACGTTGAGGAGCAGCCGTCCGCCGGTCTGGCGCTGGAAGGTGGACGCCATCTGCGCGGCGAGCGTCGGCGAGACGAAGCCGGGCCGGAAGGCCACCAGGAACTTCAGCCGTGGCGTGTGCTGGCTGACCATGGCGGTGGTCAGCCATGCGTCCTCGCACCACGCGCCCGTGGGGGTGAGCGCGCCGGCGAAGCCGAGGTCCTCCGCGGCGCGGGCGATCTGGCTCAGGTAGGCGACCGTCGGCGGCCGGTCGCGGCCGGACCGCGTGGCCGGGGTGCCGTGGCCGCCTCCGACGACGTGGCGGCTGTCGCCGTTGGTGGGCAGGAACCAGTGGAAGGTGAGGGACACGTGGGCTCTCCGATCGGGGTGGTCCGTCACAGCAGGCCGTGGCGGGGCGGCCTGGTGCCGTTGAGCACGTACCGGCCGATGTGCTGGACCTTCCAGCGGGACGGTTCGTGCAGGGTGTGGGTGCGGGCGTCGCGCCAGTGACGGTGCAGGCCCAGGGAGTCGAGTGCCGACCGGGTGCCGGAGACCTCGAAGAGGGCGCTGGCGACCTCCACCGCGGTTTCCGCAGCCGTCACCTTGGCCGCGGCCACCGCGATCGAGGCCTCGGCGGCCGAGGTCTCGGTCAGGTCGGCACGCGCCGCGTCCACGGCCTTCGCCGCGGCGGCCAGGAGCGCGTCGGCGGCCCGCACCCGGATGGCCAGTTCCCCGAACCGCTGGATGAGCAGGGGGTCCTCGGCGGCGGCCTCGTGCCCCTCCTCGACGCTCTCGAACCAGGGGCGGCTCTTGGTGCGGACGAACTCCACGGCCTCCGCCAGCGCGCCGGCGGCGATCCCCGCGTCGATGGCGGCGTGCAGCAGCTGGGCCACGGCGCCGTGCAGTTGCGGGCCCCGGAAGGTGAGGTGGTGGGGCACGACCCGTTCGGCGGGAACGAGCACCGACTCCAGGCGTACGGTGCCGCTGGCCGTCGTGCGCTGCCCCATGCCGTCCCAGTCGTCCACGACGGTGAGGCCGGGCGCGTCACGCGGCACGTACGCCACGTGGAGGTTCCCGTCGTCGGAGCGGGCGAGGACCGGGATCCAGTCGGCGAACAGGGCGCCGGTGGAGTAGTGCTTGACGCCGTCGAGCGCGTACGTGCCGTCCGGCAGCCGGGTGAGCCGGGTCCGGATGTCCTGCACGTGCCGGGTGCCCGCTTCGGACTGGGCGTTGCCGAACCGCTTCCCCCGCAGCACCTCGCGGAAGAAGAACTCCTTCTGCTCGCGGGTGCCCTGCCGGCGCAGCACGTTGACGTACACGAAGTGGCTCTGCGGGATCTGGGCGAGACTGGGATCGGCGGCGGCCAGCAGATGGAAGATGCCGGCGAGCGTCCCGGTGCTGACGTCCGCGCCGCCGAACTCGGCGGGCACGGTCACCGCGAGGAGGCCGGAGGCGGACAGCCGTTCCAGCTCCGGGCGCGGGAGCCTGCGCTGTGCGTCCCGCTCGGCGGCGCCCTTGCGGAAGTCGGCGGCGAGTGCGGCGGCGACGGCGAGCGCCTCGGCGTCGTCGGCGATGGTGGTCGCGGCGCTCATCCGGTGGCCGCCAGGAAGGTGGGGTGGCCGCCGAGCGCACCGGAGAACTGGTCCGTGACCTGACGCAGTGCCTCGGCCGATGCGGAGGCCACGGTCAGCGTGCCGTCGTCGCCCACGGTGATGTCCTTGTCGAGGGTGAACCAGCCCGGCGTGATGTGCGCGGGGTTCATGGAGCTCAGTACGGGGCGCAGGGCGTAGTCGATGGCCAGGACGTGGGCGGTGGTGCCGCCGGTGGCCAGCGGGAGGACGGTCTTGCCCGCGAGCGCGTACTGCGGGAGCAGGTCGAGCAGCGACTTCAGCAGCCCGGAGTAGGCGGCCTTGTAGACGGGGGTGCCGATCACGACGCCGTCCGCCCGGGCGAAGAGGGCCACGGCCTCGACGATCGCCGGATGGCCGAAGTCGGCGTGCAGCAGGGCCTCGGGCGGGAGTGTGCGGACGTCCAGCGGGATCACTTCGTGCCCCTGGGCGGTGAGCCGGTCGTCCAGGTGGCGCAGCAGCCGCGCGGTACGGGACGTTGCGGAGGGGCTTCCGGAGACGGACAGGACGGTGGCCATACCGGGACCTTCCAGGTGTCGGGGCGGGTCAGTGAGCGGTGCGGGTGAGGGCGGGGGCGTCGCCGGCGGGCCGGGCGGCCTCCATCTCGCGGACGAGGGGCAACGGCCCGTTGTCCTCGGCGCGCACGGCCAGTTCGCGGTTGTCGTCGTAGTCCCAGCGCTGTTCGATGCTGCTCGTGACCAGTCCGCCGCTGACGTTCGGCACCCAGTAGGCGAAACGGAGGGGGTCGGTCGCGGGTGGTGCGGGCATGGGGGTCTCCTGGCGAAGGTGCGCACGGATCGGCGCGCGCGAGGGCGGGGAGGAGGTTCGTCGACCGGAATTCAGGCGCGCGGGACGGAGGTTCCCGGGCAGGCGGCGGTCACGGCAGATGGCGGCCGCAGTACGAATTCACGGGGGAGATCGACGTGCGTGCGAGGGTTTCCCTCGGGCGCGTTCAGGCCCGGCGGCGACAGAAGGAGCTGGAGACACGCTCGAGGTCGACGTGGCGTCGCCGCGTGAGGTCCTGTCGCTTCATGTCTTCGATGGAACAGCAGGAAGTCCGGCCGGTCAAGAACGCCCGGACGCGATTCCACATGCTGAGAGACGGTATTCACGAGCTTGTGACAGGGATTCCCTTGAACCCGGCTCGCTGCCGGCGGCACTCTCCTGCCGTGCGCATCGAACAGCTCGAGTACATCGCCGCCGTCACGGTCCGGCTCGCTGCGGCGTGCCGCCGAGCAACTGCACCTGTCCCAGCCGGCGCTCAGCGAGACCGTGCGGAACCTCGAGCGCGAGCTCGGGGTGGACCTGCTGGAACGCAAGCGGTCGGGGGCGAAGATCAGCGACGAGGGCAGGGAGCTGCTGCCCCACATCCTGAGCGTGCTGGACGCGGTCGACCGGCTCCGTGGCGCGGCCGGGGAGCAGCACCGCGTCAGCCGCATGGTGCGGCTCGGCACGGTCAACAGCGCCACCGTCCCGTTGCTCATCCCGATCGTGCGCGAGTTCCGGGCCTCGCACCCGGTCACCCAGGTCGAGGTGGTCGGCGCGCAGCAGGCGGACATCCACCGCGGGCTGCTGGAGGGTGGCTTCGACCTGGGGCTGGTGAACTACCTGCGGGGCGATGACATGCCACCTGGCATCGAGTCCACCGAGCTCCTGCGCGGCCGTCCCGTGGTGTGCATCCGTTCCGACTCGAGACCGGGACGGCCGAGGAGTTGTTCGCCCGCCCCCGCCACCCGTACACCCGCGAACTGCTCGCGGCGATCCCGGGCGGGCCTCGCCCCTCCGCTGCCGCCGGGCCCACCACGCCGTGAGGAGGCACCCAGGATCACCTCCCTGGCGTTCCTCACTCCGGGGAACTTCGAGGACGACGATCCGTACACCGGTCTGGAGCACACGCTGCAGCTGTTCGAGTACGGCGAACGGCTCGGTTTCGACGGCGCCTGGATCCGTCAGCGCCACCTCGAACACGGGGTGGGCTCGGCCGCGGTGTTCCTCGCCGCGGCCGGGCAGCGCACCCGGCGGGTCGAGCTCGGGACCGCGGTCATCCCGATCGGGTACGAGAGCCCGTTCCGGCTGGCCGAGGACCTGTCGCTGGCCGACGTGCTGTCCCGGGGACGGCTCCAGGCCGGTTTCAGCACCGGCATGCCCCACGCCGAGCTGCTCGGCGACCTGGTGCACGACGGCGACTGGCGCAGCCTGGACCTGTCGTACGGCAGGATCGCCCGGCTCGTCGACAACCTGCGCGGCCACTACCTCGGCGGCCCTGACACGGTGATCCAGTCGCCCGGGAACACCCAGCGGCCGCGGCTGCAACCGCACGACCCCGCGCTGGTGGACCGGATCTGGTACGGCGCCGGCAGCGTGCGTTCGGTCCGCTGGGCCGCCGGGAACGGCCTGAACCTGTTGTCCGGCAACATCGTCAGCAGCGAGGGCACCGACGACTTCACGACGGCCCAGTCGAACCTGCTCTCCGAGTACCGGCGCGCCCTCGACGAGGCCCGGCCGGCGCCGCGCGTGGCCGTGGGGCGTGTGATCGTGCCCTTGGACAGCGCCGACGCGGTCACCCGGGCCCGCTACGAGCGCTACGCGGCCGGCCGGCGCGAGCGCACCCTTGCCCCGCGGGCCTTCGGCCCGAAGCAGGTCCTGTTCGCTCCCGATGTGGTCGGGACCGCAGAGCAGATCCTGGAACGGTTGACGGCGGACCCCGTCCTCGCGTCGGTGACCGAGCTGCGGCTGGAACTGCCGTACGAGTTCCACCGGGAGGAGTACGAGCAGATCCTGCACGACGTACGGCACCTGGTCGCGCCCGAGCTGGGGTGGCGGCCCGCCGAGGACGACCTGCCCGCCGGACGGCCGCTCCCCGCCGGACGGTGACGCTGCGACCCGGCCGGACCGCGTCTCGCACCGTTGCGGGCGCGGGCGTCACGGGACGCGGGCGACTCCTGCGTAGATCCCACTGTCCTCGGGGGACGGCGCCGGGGACGTTCTGAACCACTCCGGGGCCGTCACCAGGCCGGGGGCGACCAGGTCCAGGCCGTCGAAGAATCGGGCGACTTCCGGGTGCGAACGGAAGCCGAGGCGGATGCCGCCCTTGGCGTACTCGGCGGTGACCTGTTCGGCGAGCTCCGGGAAGAGATCGGACGCGGCGTGGGACAGGACGAGGTAACTGCCCGGCGGCAGCGCGGCCAGCAGGGGGCGCACGATGCCGTGGGCGTCCTGCTCGCCGGGGACGAAGTGCAGCAGGGCGATGAGCGAGAGCGCGACGGGGCGTGTGAAGTCCAGGACGCCCCGCGCGTGCTCGACGATCTCCTCCGGCCGCCGGACGTCGGCCTCAAAAAAGTCCGTGACGCCCTCGGGACGGCCCGCCAGCAGCGCCTGCGCGTGGTGCAGCACGAGGGGGTCGTTGTCCGTGTAGACGACCTTCGCCGCCGGTGTCACGCGCTGGACGATCTGGTGCAGGTTGGGTTCGGTGGGGATGCCCGAGCCGATGTCGAGGAACTGGTCGACGCCCTGCGCGGCGAGCCAGGCGGCGGCCCGTTGCATGAACTGCCGGTTCTGCCGGGCCGCGTCACGCGCCTCGGGCGGCAGCTTCTCGCCGACGGCCTCGTCGACGGGGTAGTTGTCCTTGCCGCCCAGCAGCCAGTCGTACACGCGCGCCGGGTGGGCCCTGCTGGTGTCGATCCGCGGTGAGTGGGGGGTGGTGCCGGTCGTCATGACGGACTCCATCGCCGAGGGGGGGTCGGACGTGCTGTCGATCACGGCAGTCTCGCACACCATGTCCCAGGCCAGCATGGGGAGTTGGCTGAGGTCACGGCCGCGTCCCCACGGCTTTGGTGTCACAAATGGCGACATCTTCGGGCGCTCCCGAATTCACGGCAAAACGGTGGGAGCATTCATTCCCGCCCTCGAAACTTTCGGGGAAAGCGGGGCCCCGGCCGCACCGCCGCTCGAGTTCTTTTGTTTCCGGTCGGTAAATTTCGCGGACCCTCCCCCGGGCTCTTAACCCGCAGGTCACCGGGGTCTCCTGAGGGCACCTCACCCGGCCGCCACGACCAGGTCCATCCGACCCGAAAACAGAGAACGCTACATTCCGATAGCCTCAGGTTCAAGCTCTTTACACGCCCTCTTCAGTGGTGATCGAATTCGTGCAATCATCCACGCTGGAGGGCAATGTGAGACCCCCTTCTACCCGAAGATATGCGGCGGCCGTGGCTGCTGCCGTTGTCGTCGCTCTCGTCACCCCTGGAGCGGCGAACAGCGTTCCTCCCTCCCCGTCGGCCCCGGCGACACCCGCAACCGCCGAGGCACAACGCACGTCCGCACGGGTCACGTTGGTCACCGGTGACAAGGTGACGGTGACCCAGGGGCCGAAAGGCACCGCGCCCGCGGTGGAGGTCGAGCGCGCGCCGGGGGCCACGGGCTCGGTGCGCGTCGCGACCGAGGGCGGGGACACCTACGTGTTCCCCGACGAGGCGGTGGCGTACATCGCCAAGGGGCTGCTCGACAAGCAACTCTTCAACGTCACGCAGCTGATCGCCCAGGGTTACGACGACGCGCACCTCAGCGCGCTCCCCCTGATCGTCACCCGCACCGAGGGCTCCGCCACCCTCACGTCCCGCTCCTCGGCGCTGCCGGGGGCCGAGACCACGCGCAGCCTTCCCTCGGTCCGCGGCGAGGCGGTCCGCACCCGGCGGTCGAAGACGGCGGCTTTCTGGTCGGCGCTCACCGGCACCGCGCGGGCCGACGCCGAACGGGCCGCGGCCGCACCGCGGTTCACCGCCGGCGTCGACAAGGTGTGGCTCGACGGCAAGGCGAAGGCGACGCTCGCCGACACCACGGCGCAGGTCGGGGCGCCCGCCGCCTGGGCCGCGGGAGGCACGGGAGCCGGGGTGCGGGTGGCCGTCCTCGACACCGGGGTGGACGCCACCCATCCGGACCTGGTGGACCGCGTCGTGGCGTCCCGCAGCTTCGTCCCGGACGGGAACGTCGTCGACCGGAACGGGCACGGCACCCACACGGCGTCCACCGTCGCCGGGACGGGCGCCGCCTCCGGCGGCAAGGAGCAGGGGGTCGCCCCCGGCGCCGACCTGTTGGTGGGCAAGGTCCTGGACGACACCGGATCCGGGACCATTTCGGGGATCATCGCCGGTATGGAGTGGGCGGCGCGGACCGAGCACGCCAAGGTGGTCAGCATGAGCCTGGGCGTCAGCGGCTGGCACACCCAGGACGATCCGCTGAGTCAGGCCGTCAACCGGCTGAGCGCCGAGACGGGTGCGCTCTTCGTCATCGCCGCGGGCAACGACGGGCCCGGCGCCTACAGCGTGGCAGCGCCCGGGACGGCGGACGCCGCGCTCACCGTCGGCGCGGTGGACGCGTCCGACCACGTCGCCGAGTTCTCCAGCGCGGGACCCCGGATGAACGACGACGCCATCAAGCCCGACATGACCGCCCCCGGCGTGGACGTGCTGGCGGCGCGCTCGCAGTACATGGAGTGGGGCGAGGGCTTCTACCGGGTCGACAGCGGCACTTCCATGGCCACGCCCCATGTGGCCGGGGCGGCGGTCCTCCTGGCGCAGAAGCACCCGCGGTGGACGGGCCGGCAGATCAAGGACGCCCTGATGGGCACCACCGTGCCGACCCCCGACTACAGCCCCTACCGGGCGGGCACCGGCCGGCTGAACGTGGCCGCCGCCTACAACCAGGACCAGGTCATCGCGACCGGATCGGTCGACGCGGGGCTGGTGCGGTGGTCGCCCGGTGCGCCGCGGCAGCCGGTCAAGCGGCAGATCACCTACACCAACACCACCGACCGCCCGATCACCTTGCAGCTCTCCGTCGACCGCGGCGACTCCCCGGCGCAGGTGTTCGCGTTGTCCGGCGACCGGGTGACGGTTCCGGCGAACGGCACCGCCACCGCCGAGGTCGTGGTGAATCCGAAGGGCCTCGCGGCGGGCCAGTACGGCGCCCGGGTCACGGCACGCCACGCGGGCGGTGACGTCCACACGGCGGTCGGGGTCTCCGTGGAGTCCGAGAAGTACGACCTCACCATCCGCCTGAAGGACCGCTCGGGCCGGCCCGCGAGCGGCGAGGTCGAGGTCCGGAGCGCGGACGGCGGTTCCACCTACCTGTGGGTTCCCGACGGGTCGCTGACCAGCCGCTGGGCGCCCGGTTCCTACATGGTCGCGTCGCTGGCGGACGTGCAGGGACTCCACGGGCCCCACTCCCTCGGGCTCGCGGTGCTGACGGCACCCGAGATCGAGCTCACCGGCGACCGCTCCGTGGTGCTCGACGCCTCCCGGGCCCGCCAGGTCAAGGTGGCGACACCGCAGCCGACCAGCGTGGTGAGCAGCAGGATCGACCTGTACCGCTCCTTCACCTCCGGCACTCCGACCCCCGGCGACGGGAGCGCCCTGCGCGAGCGGATCTGGCCCTCGGCGACGTACGACAGCCTGTGGGCGCTGCCGACCAAGGACGAGGTGCGCAAGGGAAGCTTCGTCTTCACCACCAGGATCCGTGCCGAGCAGCGGCCCCTGGAGATCACCTACCGTGGCCACCGCCTCGACGACCCGCTCGTGCAGCCCGGTTCCCGGCCACTGCGGGACGGCACCTCGCGCCTGGAGGCCGTCTTCGCCGGTACCGGCACGCGGGCCGAGTACGCCGGCGTGTCCGCCCGCGGCAGGGCCGTGGTGGTCCGCGACAGCGACGCCGTGACGCCGGCCGATCAGGCCGCGGCGGCGCGCGCCGCCGGTGCGGCACTGCTGCTGGTGGTCAACGACCGCGAGGGCCGCGGCAGCGACTGGTACGGCGACCCCGACAAGGTGACGACCGGGCAGCTCCCGGTCGCCTCGCTGTCCCTGGACGAAGGGGAGGCGCTGATCAAGGAGGCCACCGCGGCGGGCAGGAAGGGCGTGCGGCTGGCGGTCGAGGCGCATCCCGCGCCGACGTACCTGTACGACCTGGTCGACCAGCACCTCGGTGGGATTCCCGTGGATCCCTCCGCCAGGACGGACGCCCGCAGCCTCGCGCGCGTCGACGTCGACTTCACCCCGCCTCCCGGACGGCAGGTCACCGAGTCGCGGCTGGACTTCCCGTCGTACGACTATCCGCCGTACAACGGGTTCTCGCCCAACGCGCTCCCCGCCGAGGTGGTCGCCCCCGGGCGGCGCACCGACTGGGTCACCGCCGGCGTCACGTGGCAGCAGAACGCGGCGCTGGACGGCTGGGGCGGCTCGTCGACGGACCTGATGACCTACCGGGCGGGCAGTGTGCACAAGGACCGCTGGTTCGGGCCGATCACCCGGCCGCGCATGGTCACCTCCGACCTCCCCTACCGGGGCGAGAACGCGATGAGCGCCTACATCCAGGGGTTCGGCGACGCGGGGTCGGCGCACAGCGGCGGGTCGCGCATGTACCAGGCGATCTCCTTCTACCAGGGCGACCGGCAACTGACCCACATGGAGGGCTTCCCCTGGTTCGGCGTCGGTGACCTGGCGCCCGAGAAGCTCCCGTACCGGCTGGTCGTCGACACCAAGGGCGACACCGGGCTCAGCCCCTACTCCACCGCCACCCGCACCGAGTGGCGCTTCAGCTCCGGTGCCCCGGAGGGTGTGCAGGCCGTCCCGTTGGTGCAGTTGGACTACGGCACGGCACTGGACGCCGAGGGCCGGGCGCAGCGCAGGACGGAACTCTCGGTCTCTCCGGTGGTGCTCGGCAGCTCGGCCGCGGGGGACGCGGTCTCCTCGGTCCGGCTGGAGGTCTCCTACGACGACGGCGCGACCTGGCTGCGCCAGGGACTCAAGCAGAAGAAGGGCACCTGGCAGGCGGCTCTGAACGCGCCGCACCGGGCCGGCTACGTGTCGATCCGCGTCACCGCCGAGCAGCGCAACGGCGGCGGAGTCACCCAGACCGTCACCCGGGCCTTCGGCCTGAAGTGACACCGTGAGGGGCCGGTGCCCGGCACGACATCGTGCCGGGCACCGGCCCTTTCGCATGCCCGCCAGCGATCTTGCGTAGGGCACTCAATAAATTGCATCCCCTTCGAGCGCTCGCCACACCGACGCCGGCTCATCCGGACGCCGTTCGTAGGGTCTAACAGGGTCTATGCCGCCATGGCCCACAGACCCACGCGCGCAAACGATCCGCAAGTGACGCAAGCACGGCTCGGCCTCAACTACCCCTGAATTACAAGCTGTTGACAAACCCGAGACGTACGAGAAACCTAATGACGCAGTTTCCGCAAGAAGTTGACTGGCTGACTCAATTGGCGTGCATGGCCGGCTCTCACGTCGGGACGCTCCCCTTCGGTCCCCGCTTCTCCTGCTCCCCCTGCTCCCCCTGCTCCCCCTGCTCCTCCTGGTTCCTCCTCGCCCGGCTGCCGCGCTCCCCGCCCCCACGGAATAGAGGACCCTATGCATTGGAGACCCCTCGGCCGACGGTCGCTGTCCGCCGCCGTCCTGGCCGGGCTCATGACGGTCGGGCTGTTACCCATCTCCGCCACCGCACAGGCAGCCCCCACGGCCTCGGACGCTGCCGCCGCCGACGTCAACCTCGCCCTCGGCCGCCCTGCCACCGCCGGCGGTTCCCTCGGCGCGTACCCGGCCGGGAACACCACCGACGGCGCCCAGGCCTCCTACTGGGAGGGCCCGGCCGGCTCCTTCCCCCAGTGGGTGCAGGTCGACCTCGGCGCCACCCGTGCCGTCGACCGGATCGTGCTCAAACTGCCCTCCGGCTGGGAGACCCGGACCGAGACGCTCTCCCTGCAGAGCAGCACCGACGGATCCTCGTTCACCACGCTCTCCGCCTCCGCCGGCCGGGTGTTCAACCCGGCCCAGGCCAACACCGTCGCCGTGGACCTGAGCTCGCCCGTCAACGGCCGGTACGTCCGCGTCAACGTCACCGGCAACACCGGCTGGAACGCCGCGCAGCTGTCCGAACTGGAGGTGTACGGAGAGGACGGCGGCAGCACCGACCCGCCGCCCACCGGCACCAACCTGGCGCGCAACAAGCCGGTCGAGGCCACGTCGTCGACGCAGACCTACGTCGCCGCAAACGCCACCGACGACTCCACCTCCACCTACTGGGAGGCGGCCGGCCACCCGGCGGACCTCACCGTGAAGCTCGGCTCCGCCGCGGACGTCACCGCCGTGGTGGTCAAGCTCAACCCGGACCCGGTGTGGGGCGCCAGGACCCAGGGCATCCAGGTGCTGGGCCGCGGGGCGTCCGACACCGGCTTCACCTCGCTGCGCGACCGCGCGGACTACGCCTTCAGCCCGGGAACGGGCAACGCGGTGACCATCCCGGTCAGCGGCCGCTGGGCCGACGTGCGCCTGCGGTTCTTCTCCAACACCGGCGCGCCCGGCGGGCAGGTCGCCGAGTTCCAGGTCGTCGGCACCGCGGCGCCCGCGCCCGACCTCACCGTCACCGGCCTGACCTGGTCACCGGCCGCCCCGTCGGAGCGGGACGCGGTCACCGTGAACGCCGGGGTGCGCAACGCCGGCACCGCGCGCTCGGCCGCGACGACCGTGGACGTCAGCGTGGAGGGCACGGTCGCCGGCAGCGCCGACGTGCCCGCCCTCGACCCGGGTGCGTCCGCCACCGTCGCCGTCTCCACCGGCACCCGCGCGGCCGGCAGCTACGCCGTCTCCGCGGTGGTCGACCCGCGCAACACGGTCGCCGAGCTGGACGACACCAACAACAGCCGGAACGCCGCGGACCGGCTGGTCGTCAGCCAGGCCCCCGGCCCCGACCTCGAGGTGACCTCCATCGCCACGAACCCGGCGAATCCGGCCGTGGGCGCGTCCGTCTCCTTCACCGTCGCCGTGCACAACCGCGGCATCACCGCCGCCGCGGCGGGTTCGGTGACCCGGCTCCAGGCCGGCACCACCACGCTGAACGGCACGACCGGTCAGGTCGCGGCCGGTGCCACGGTCAACGTGGCGATCGGCGGGACCTGGACGGCGACCGCCGGCGGGGCCACGCTCACCGCCACCGCGGACGCCACCGGGGTCGTCACCGAGACCAACGAGAACAACAACGTGCTCACCAAGTCCCTCGTCGTCGGACGCGGCGCCGCCCTGCCGTACACCGAGTACGAGGCCGAGGACGGCCGTTACCAGGGCACCCTGCTCACCGCCGACGCCAAGCGGACCTTCGGGCACACGAACTTCGCCACCGAGTCCTCGGGCCGCAAGTCCGTCCGCCTCGACTCCGGCGGTCAGTACGTCGAGTTCACCTCCACCACGTCCACCAACTCCATCGTGGTGCGCAACTCCATCCCCGACGCCTCCGCCGGCGGCGGAGCCGACGCCACCATCAGCCTGTACGCCGACGGCACGTTCGTGCAGAAGCTGAACCTCTCCTCCAAGCACAGCTGGCTGTACGGCAGCACCGACGACCCGGAGGGGCTGACCAACCGGCCGGGCGGCGACGCGCGGCGGCTGTTCGACGAGGCGCACGCGCTGCTGTCGCGCACGTACCCGCAGGGCACCACGTTCCGTCTGCAGCGCGACGCGGGCGACTCGGCGGCCTACTACGTCATCGACCTGATCGACCTGGAGCAGGTGGCTCCCGCGCTGAGCAAGCCGGCCAACTGCACCTCGATCACCGAGTACGGGGCCGTCCCCGGCGACGGGCTCGACGACACCGACGCCATCCAGCGGGCGGTCACCGCCGACCAGAACGGCCAGATCTCCTGCGTGTGGATCCCGGCCGGGCAGTGGCGGCAGGAGCAGAAGATCCTCACCGACGACCCGCTCAACCGCGGCCAGTACAACCAGGTGGGCATCAAGGACGTCACCATCCGCGGCGCGGGCATGTGGCACTCCCAGCTCTACACCCTGACCCCGCCGCAGAACGCCGGCGGCATCAACCACCCGCACGAGGGCAACTTCGGCTTCGACATCGACGGCAACACCCAGATCTCCGACATCGCCATCTTCGGCTCGGGCACCATCCGCGGCGGCGACGGCAACGCCGAGGGCGGTGTCGGCCTCAACGGGCGCTTCGGCAAGGACACGAAGATCACCAACGTGTGGATCGAGCACGCCAACGTCGGCGTCTGGGTGGGCCGTGACTACTCCAACATCCCCGAGCTGTGGGGCCCCGGCGACGGGCTGGAGTTCACCGGCGTCCGGATCCGCGACACCTACGCCGACGGCATCAACTTCGCCAACGGCACCCGCAACTCCACCGTCTACAACTCCTCGTTCCGCAACACCGGCGACGACGCGCTGGCGGTGTGGGCCAGCAAGTACGTCAAGGACACCTCGGTCGACGTCGGCCACGACAACCACTTCCGCAACAACACCATCCAGCTGCCCTGGCGGGCCAACGGCATCGCGGTCTACGGCGGCTACGGCAACACCATCGAGAACAACATCGTCTCCGACACGATGAACTACCCGGGCATCATGCTCGCCACCGACCACGACCCGATCCCCTTCTCCGGTCAGACCACCATCTCGGGCAACGCCCTGTACCGGACGGGCGGCGCGTTCTGGGGCGAGGCGCAGGAGTTCGGCGCCATCACGCTCTTCGCCCAGGGCACGGACATCCCGGGCGTGACCATCCGGGACACCGAGATCCACGACTCGACCTACGACGGCATCCAGTTCAAGACGGGCGGCGGCTCCATGCCCGGCGTCAAGGTCACCGACGTCCGCATCGACAACTCCGTCAACGGCTCCGGCATCCTCGCGATGAGCGGCGCCCGCGGCAGTGCCACCCTGACCAACGTCACGATCACGAACTCGGCCCAGGGCAACGTACTGATCGAGCCCGGCTCCCAGTTCACCATCACCGGATCGCCGAACGGCGCATCCGCAGCGCGCAGGTCCGTCTGAAACCGGCTGGGTCCCCGGCTCACCGCGAGCCGGGGACCCCGCACGGTGTCACGTCCGGCCGCCGACCGGCGCTCGTGCCACGAAGGTGTGCGCGACGCCGGTCTGCCAGCCGGGCAAGGGCAGGACCCGCACCTGCCGGAAGCCCGCCCGTCGCATCCGTGCGGCGAAGACGTCGGCGGTGTCGAACGCGAGGACGCTGCGCCACAAATGCTCGTACAGGGGGCGGTCCCCGGTCAGGCGCGCGACGGGCAGGAGCAGTCCCCGGCACACCGCGGTCCATACCGCGCGATGGCGAGGCCGCCCGCTGAGGGTGTACTCGTGGACCGCGATGCGCCCGCCGGGGGCCATCGTGTCCAGCACCCGGGCGAGGACCAGATCAGGGTCGGCCACGTTGCGGAAGAGGTAGGCGGCGAACACCGCGTCGAACGGTCCGGCCGCCCCCGCTTCGGCAAGGCCCTCGGCCGGGGCGTGGTGGAAGGTGACACCAGGGCCCCATCGCTTGCCGGCCGCGACATGGAGCATGCCCTCGGAGGAGTCGACCGCGGTGATCCGCGCACGCGGGGCCGCCGTGAGCAGGGCGACGGTGGACGCACCGGTGCCGCACCCCAGGTCCAGCAGCCGCATGCCCGAACCACCGGCAGGCAGCCGCAGCCGCCGTGCCGACCGTCGCAGATGGGCGTGGTAGCCCGGATTGACG
Source organism: Streptomyces sp. PA03-1a (assembly GCF_033792805.1). Taxonomy (NCBI): domain Bacteria; kingdom Bacillati; phylum Actinomycetota; class Actinomycetes; order Kitasatosporales; family Streptomycetaceae; genus Streptomyces; species Streptomyces sp. PA03-1a. The sequence goes on along the minus strand of NZ_JARAVO010000053.1, from coordinate 5,596 downwards.
GCGACCATCCGGTCGTACAGCGTGGCGGCGTGGTCGAACGCGGACGCGAGTTCGCCACCGTGCATCAGGGTCATGCCGTGCTCCTCTGCCGCCGGAAAGGTACGGGGACGGCGAACGCCGGCCATGTCCGGCCAGTGCCCATCCCACCCTCGGTCCCGTCGAGGCGCACCTCGGCGGGCACATCCACGGACGGATCAAGAAGCGCGTGTCCGGGTCGACCGTGGTCCCTCCCGGCCGCGGAAGCGGCGATCATCGCCACAACCGCTCCGCACGCGTCACCGTTCGGGAGGATCCGTTGACCGAGGCCGACCACCTGGATGCCGTCGACGTCGTGATCGTCGGGGCGGGCGCCGCCGGGCTGTCGCTGGCCCACCGTCTGACAGCCTCGCCGGGTCCGCGCGGCCTGCCCGCATCGGTCGTGCTCGTCGAGCCCCCGGCGGGGTCGCCCCTCCGCTCCCCCGCCCGGACATGGTGCTCCTGGGAGCACGAGCAGGACGAGTACGACAGCCTGGTGGCCGCCCGCTGGCACCGGATGCGGATCACGGCCAGGGACGGCCGCCACATCTCGTTCACGTCCCCTCGCGCCTACCGGATGATCCGCTCGGCCGACTTCCTCCACGGAGTCGGTGCCGTGCTCGAGCGCCGGCCCGGAGTACGAAGGGTCGCGGCGACCGTGACCCAGGTGCGCGACGTGCCGGGAGGCGCCGAAGTGACCGGCCACGACGTGGCAGGACGTGCGATCCGGCTGAACGCCCGCTGGGTCTTCGACTCACGGCCCCCGAGCGACCTGCCGGCCGCCCGCACCACGCTCCTGCAGCACTTCCGGGGCTGGTTCGTCACCACCCGGGACGACCGCTTCGACCCCGAAGTCGCCGACCTGATGGACTTCCGCACCCGCCAGCCCGAACACGGCCTGTCCTTCGCCTACGTGCTGCCCTTCACCCCTCGCGAGGCACTGGTCGAGTACACGGAGTTCTCCGCCGAACCGATGACGGGGTCCGCTTACGACGCGGCACTGGAGGAGTACGTCCGCGGGAGGCGCATCTCGCACTACTCCGTGACAGCTGTCGAACAGGGGGTCATCCCCATGACGGACGGGCGCTTCCCCCGTCGCGCGGGGCACAGCGTGTTCCGGATCGGCGTGGCAGGGGGCGCCACCCGCCCGTCGACGGGGTACTCCTTCGCCGGGATCCAGCGGCAGTCGGCCGCGGTGGCCGCCGCCTGGCAGGCCGGCCGGACCCCCCGGCCACCCGTACCGCACGCCGCACGTCACCGCTTCATGGACGCCGTCATGCTGCGTGCGCTGGCGACCGGCCGGGCCGGTGGGGCGGGCTTCTTCGAAGCTCTGTTCAGCCGCAACCCCCCGGACCGGATCCTGCGTTTCCTCGACGGCACGTCAACCCTGCACGAGGAGTGGGCGATCGGTCTCACCACACCGGTGCCGGCCATGCTGCGCTCATTGCTGGAGCTCCCTCTGGTTCCACGACGAAAGGCCACCGCATGCCCGTGAATGCCCCCTTCCGGCCGGTCCGTCCCGGCCGCGATCGCAGGGCCGGCCTGTGGCCGGCGCGGGACGGCGCCGATCGTGTTCCGGCACCTGGGCCCCGCGTCGCCGTGGTGGGTGGAGGCATCGCCGGGATCGCCGCGACCGCCGCACTCGCCGAGCGCGGCGTCCGGGTCGACCTGCTGGAGCGGGAGGAGGTGCTCGGCGGCAGGGCCGCCGGATGGCGGACCACTCTGGCCGACGGCCGCCCGGTCACGATGAGCCGGGGTTTCCACGCCTTCTTCCGCCAGTACTACAACCTGCGCGCACTGTTCCGTCGGGTCGACCCTGGTCTCGACTCGCTGCGACCGCTGGCCGACTACCCGCTCCAGCGCGGCACCGGCGCCCGTGACAGCTTCCGCAACGTGCCGCGCACACCGCCGTGGAGCGTGCTGGGCTTCGTCGCGCTCAGCCCCAGCTTCGGCTGGTCGAGCCTGGCCCGGATGAACCCGCGGGCCGCCCTGCCGCTGCTGGACGTGCGCGTCCCTGAGGTGTACGAGCGGCTCGACGGGATCAGCGCGAGCGCCTTCCTGGACGACATCCGTTTCCCGGAAGAGGCCCGGGACCTGGCCTTCGAGGTGTTCTCGCGGAGCTTCTTCGCCGACCCGAAGGAGCTGTCCGCCGCCGAGCTGGTGCTGATGTTCCACATCTACTTCCTCGGTTCGTCGGAGGGGCTGCTGTTCGACGTTCCCCGCGAGCCGTATCCGCAGGCGTTGTGGGAGCCGCTGTCCGACCACCTGTCCGGGATGGGGACCGCCATCCGTACCGGTCGCACGGTGCTGGCCGTGCACCCCGACGGGGACGGCTTCCGGCTCACGGTCACCGCGACCGGTTCACCTCACGCGCCGCAGGAGCACGGGTACGACGCGGTGGTCCTCGCCCTCGACACGGCCGGGCTTCAGGCCGTGGTCGCGGCGTCACCCGGCCTGGAGAGGGGCGGTTGGCGCGCGGGCGTCGAACGCCTACGGCAGGCGCCGCCCTTCCTGGTCTCGCGCTGCTGGCTGGACCGGCCCGTGCGGCCCGACCGGCCCGGCTTCCTGGGGACCAGCGGCTTCGGCCCGGTGGACAACGTCAGTGTCCTGAGCCACTGGGAGGGAGAGGCGGCCCGGTGGGCTCGGGAAACCGGGGGTTCGGTGGTGGAGCTCCACGCGTACGCCGTCGACCCAGCCGCCGACCGGACCGTCGTCGCGGACTCGATGCTGCGCGAACTGCACCGGATCTACCCCGAGTGCGCCGGGGCGACCCTGGTCGACAGCCGCCACGAGTGGCGGCAGGACTGCCCGCTCTTCTCCGTCGGCGGCTACCAGGACCGGCCCGGCGTGCTCACCTCCCACCCCCACCTGGTGCTCGCCGGAGACCTGGTGCGCACCGCGCTGCCGGTGGCCTTGATGGAGCGCGCGGCGACCACGGGCATGCAGGCGGCGAACGCGCTCCTGGCGACCTGGGGCGTACGCGGCCACCCGTTGTGGTCGGTCCCTCTGGGTGGGCGGAACCACGTCATGCGCGCCCTGTCCCGGTGCGGCTGAATCCGCCGAGGCCCTACGGCACCCCGTCGAACGGGGCCGCTCCCCACGGCCGCTCACCGCACGGCAGGGCGTCAGCCGGGGAACCGGCCCTGGCTGCGCAGGGCGTAGCGGCGCTCGGCGTAGGCGAGGTCCTCGCGCCACAGCCGGCCGGCACCGCGCCGCATCAGCGACCGCATCAGCGGCGCCGCCCGGCGCGCGAGGGTGAAGCCCCGGCGCGGCGAGTGGGCGACGACGGCTTCGATCACGGCGGTGCGCGGTCGTCCGTCGCTGCCGGGGCCGAGGGGTGTGGCGTGGGTTTCCACAACACTGGTGGCGCCCTCCCCGGAGACGATCCGCATCACCACGGTGCGCGGCCCGGGCGCGGTGAACTCCGCCCGCACCGGAACGCCGAGGCGCCCACGGACGCGGAAGGAGACGTCGACCAGGAACCGGTCCACGGCGACGTCTGCCGGACCCGAGTCATGGGCGGCAGGGGCCTCGGCGACACTCAGGTCGGCGAAGGAGTGAGGGTGGAACCAGGCGCCGTGCCAGGGGTCGAGCCGGTTGGCGACGACGTCCTCGGGTTCGCAACGTCCGGCGACGGTCATGACGGCCGCCAGTGACGAAGCGAGGGCGGGCCGCGTGGGGACGGGCGGCGCCGCCGAGGGCTCCTCACCGCCGACGGCGTCCAGACGCGCCCACACCAAGAGGCCGTCGTCGTGGGCGGGGTAGGGCTCCCAGCCGGGAAACCCCGAGGGCTTCAGCGCGAGGCCGTGCCAGTGGCAGACGATCGTGCCGTCCCGCACGAAGCTTTCGCACAGCGGAGCGCCCAGGTGGGGGCAGGCGCCGGGGGCGGCCCGGACTCGCCCCTGACGGTCCCGCCACAGCACCAGTTCGACGCCGGCCACGCACCTCCCGGTGATGCGCCCGCTGGCGACCTCCGAGCTGGCCGCCACCACGTACCAGTTCCCGGACGGCCGGGCCTGGGCGCGCTTCAGCGCGGCCGCGACGAGGGCCGGTTTGGCCTCGTGCCAGGTGGGCGGCTGGTCCTGCCACTTGCCACCGCTGAGCAGGGCCAGCGGATGGAACGGACGGCGGGAGCGGCTCATACCGGCGACCCCTCGGGAGTGTCGGATGCGGCACCGGACGGCGCCGGGCGCGGGCAGGCCCGATGGACGGCGCGGCTCGAGGCGACGGCGATCAGACCACGGGCGGCTTCGCGCGCACGGCGGTGGCGGGGCACGGCCACGCGGCGGTGGAGCACCGGGTAGCCGGCGGCCTCGATCTCGTCGAGGATGCCCCGGTAGAGCACCAGTGCCGTTCGGACGCAGGGGCGCGAGACAGGTGCGAGCAGGCCGATGCCGGTGGCGGCCCGCCGGTACACACCGCGGGTGAGAGCGGCGGTCTCGTGAAGGGCGGCGCGGACCCGTGGGTCGGTGGTGCCCCGCTGCCGGCACCACGTCAGGAGGGCCTGGTCGGCCCCGTGGGCGCCCAGGATGTCGCCGGGGATGTAGACGCGACCGCGGTCGAGATCCTCCCCGACGTCGCGCAGGAAATTGGTGAGCTGGAAGGCGACGCCGAGTGCGGCCGCCGCAGGAGCGGCCTCCTCACGCGACGTCACGGTGCCGAGGACCGGCAGGACCTGGAGGCCGATCACCGCGGCCGAACCGTGCATGTAGCCGGCCAGGTCGCCGTAGGTGGGGTAGGCGGTGACCGTCAGGTCCATCTGCATCGAGGCCATGAAGTCGGTGAACAGCGTGTGGTCGAGTCGGTGCCGGCGGACGGTGTCGGCGAGCGCGGTGACCACGGGATGGTCCGCGTGGCCCGTGCGCAGTCCGTCCAGCAGCACCGTCTCCAACTCGGCGAGCGCCTGCTTCCGGGCGGCGGAGGTGACACCGCTGCCGTCGTGGCAGTCGTCGACGATGTCGTCGGCCCACCGGGCGAAGCCGTAGAGGGCGTGGACGAAGGGGCGGCGGTCCGGGGTGAGCAACCGGGTGGCCAGGAAGTAGGTCTTGCCGTGCCGTGCGTTCAGCGCCCGGCAGCGGCTGTAGGCTGCCCGCGTCCGGGGCTCGGTGATCCCCGCGGCGTCGAGTTCACGGGCGGTCACGGGACGCTCCTGCGCGGCCGGTGCCGGGCCACCGCACGGTCCCCGGCGATGCGGGCGGCCGCTAGCTTCCCGGAGATCAGCACGGTGGGCACTCCGACACCCGGTACGGTGCCGCAACCGGCCAGCACGACGTTCTCGGCACCGTGGACGAGGTTGCGGGCGCGGAAGGGGCCGGTCTGGGCGAAGGTGTGAGCGGCGGAGAAGGGTGTGCCCGCGGCGTGCCCTTCGGCCGCCCAGTCGGCAGGTGAGACGGTCCGCGAGGTCTCGACGGACGCCTCGAACCCCTCCAGCCCGCGCTTTTCCAGTTCTTCCACCAGGCGCTCCCGGTAGGTGGGGCCCAGCTGGGACCAGTCGGCGGGGCCGGTGGAGAGGTTGGGGCACGGGGCGAGGACGTAGTGCAGGTGCCGGCCTTCGGGGGCGAGGGAGGGGTCGGTGGTGGTG
>NZ_JARAVO010000052.1:0-43162 GCF_033792805.1 Streptomyces sp. PA03-1a | reverse complement strand
GCTTGCACCCGCCCTCACCTCACGGAGTACCGCCATGCCTGAACTCCCCCTGTCCAGACGCCGTTTCGTGGCCGCCGCAGGGATGACCGGAGCCGCGCTCGCCTCCGGCCTGCCGCTCCCCGCGTACGCCGCGCAGCAGCACCACGGTGCGACGGGGACGACCTGGTCGCCCGCCCGCTTCGCCGACCCCGCCAGGGACAGCCGCCCGACGGTCTACTGGTACTGGAACGGCCCCGTCACCCCGGAGCTCGTCGACGCCCAGATGGCGGACCTGCGGGACAAGGGGATGTACGAGGTCGTGCTCTTCCCGTTCGACAACGCGGAGATGCAGCCGGTCTTCTTCAGCGAGGAATGGTTCGCGATCGTCGGCCACGTCCTGCGGACCGCCGAGAAGACCGGCATGCGGGTGTGGATCTTCAACGACGACCACTTCCCCAGCGGACGATCCGGCGAGTACATCGTCAAGGGCGGCCAGGTCGGCTCACGCACCTACGAGCCCCGCCCCGACCTGCGGCTGAAGGCCCTGTGGCGGTCCAGCACCGTCGTCTCCGGACCCGCCACCATCGACCTGCGCACCACCACCGGCGTCGGCGTGGACACCACCTCGCTGGTCGCCGACGCCGCGGTCCTGGGCGGCGCGGCCGTGCTGCGCGGGGGAGATGAGTGGCGCGACTACACCGTCACCGGCAGCGCCCGGGCCGACCAGGTGTCCGCCGGGCTCGTCGTACGCGCCGCCGCCGACGGCACCGCGGGCTACGCCGTCGAGTTCGACCAGACCGGCGTGGTCACCGTGTCGCTCCTCGCGGAGGACCGGGACCCCGTCGAGCTCGCCCGCTCCATGCGCACCGACGGCTTCAACAAGACCAAGTTCCACACCCTCGCCGTGACCGTCAGCGGCTCCACCCTGACCGTGACCCTCGACGGCAAGGCCAAGGGCACCGTCACCGACACCACGCACCCCGCCGGCGGCGTCGGCGTCCGTGCCACCGGGACGCAGCGCGCCCTGTGGGCGAGCCTGGTCGTGACCGCGGCCGCCCGGTCGGCGCCACCTCCAGCGACCAGGTCGTCGAACTCACCGGGGAACTCGGTGAAGGCCGCACCTGGCGCGTCCCCGAGGGCGACTGGCTGATCGACGTGTTCGGCGGCACCCCGCTGGTCGACGACTCCCAGGGCTACAGCCGCAGCTACGTCGACCTCCTCGACGACGAGCCGGTGGAGCTGTTCCTCGACATCGTGCCCGGCGAGTACCACCGCAGGTTCGCCCGCTACTTCGGCAACGTCATCCCCGGCTTCTGGGACGACGAGCCGTTCTTCGCCTCCGCCGAGGCGCACTTCAAGCGCCTCCCGTGGTCGCCCACCCTGGCCGCGGCCCTGCGGAAGGCCGGCACCGAGCCCGGCACCGCCTACGCGACGGCCTTCGACGACCTCGGCCGTACCGGCCGCATCACCCGGGGCCGCTACTGGCAGGCCGTCTCGGACCGCTTCGCCGGCTACTTCCGCAAGCAGTCCCAGTGGTACGCCGGGCGCGGCGTCGCACTCATCACCAACCCGCTGTACGACGAGACCTCGCCCTCCAAGCGGATCGTCTCCACCGGCGACCTGCACAAGGTCCACCAGTGGGCGCAGGTGCCCGGCGGCGACATCATCACCGCCGAGTACGTGGCGGGACAGCCCACCATGATCCCCCGCAACCCGGTCAGCGTCGCCCACCAGATGGGCCGCGACCGGGCCCTGCTGGAGTGCTTCGGCAACATGGGCTGGCAGGTCGCGCCCGACTTCGTACGGGCCCTGGTCGGCGCGAACGCCGCCCGCGGCGTCAACCTCACCGTGCTGCACGCCCTGTGGACCGACGAGCAACGTGTCTTCTTCCCGCCGCCGTTCGGGCCGCGCGCACCCTGGTGGTGGGCGATGGAGCCGATCGCCGACTGGATCGGCCGCGTCATGGAGGTCGCCCGCGGCACCTCCGGCGCCCGCACCGCCCTGATCCAGCCGCAGCGGGCCGCCGAGCAGTGGCGCGGCACCACCCGCCAGGGCGAGGTCGACGGCGCCTTCACCGACGCCGCGTACGCACTGGAGAGCGCCCAGGTCGACTTCGACCTCGTCCACGAGGGCGCCCTCTCCGGGGACCCGGAGCTGCTCGCCCACGCCCGCGTCCACCAGGGACGGCTCGTCGTCGGCGAGGCCGGCTACGACCTGGCCGTCCTCCCCGTCACCCCGACCCTCGACGCCGCCGCCGTCACCCGCCTCGAGGCCTTCGCCCGGCAGGGCGGCACCGTCGTCGCCGTCGGCACCCTGCCCCAGGAGGACGCCGGCGGGCGCGACCGCAGCCTGGAGCGCGCGCTGAACGGCCTCTTCGGCGACACCGTCCCCGGCAGCCACCGCGTCGGCGCGGGAACCGCCGTCCGCGTCGCGGACTCCGCCGCCCTCGGGGACGCGGCACGGGAGGCGGGAGTCGCCGCGGCCGTCCTCGAACCGCGGGCGCCGGCCGTACGGGTGCTGCGCACCACGCGCGGCAAGGACGTCGCCTTCCTCCTCAACAACGAGAGCGCCGCGCAGGTCGACACCGTCGCCGTGCTCCCCGCCACCGGCGCCCCCGAACTCTGGGACCCCGTCACCGGCACCGTGCGCCCCGCGCCCGTCCACCGGGAGCAGAAGCACGGTGGCATCCGCCTGCCGCTTCGGCTCGCCCCGTACGAGACCCTCGCCGTCGTCGTGCGCGCCGGCGCGAAGGAAGCTCCGCACCTCACGGACAGCACCCTGCCCGCAGCGTCCATCGCCTCCGTCAAGGCCGCCGGCCAGACCCTGCGCGTCACCGCCGTCCTCGACGCGCCCGGCGACCACGTCCTCACCGGCACCGACGGCGGCCGCACCTACCGGGGCACGGTACGCGTCACCGACCCGCTCGCCCCGCTCCCCGTGGCCGGCGACTGGACGCTCACCCTGCAGCGCGCCGGAGCCACGCCGGTCACGGGCCCGCTCGGCAGCTGGACGACCGTGGAACCGCTGTTCTCCGGCAGCGGCACCTACACCACCGAACTCGTCCTCGACGCCGGGACGCTCGACGGCCGGGGCTTCCGCCTCGACCTCGGCCAGGTCAGGGAGGCCGCCTCGGTCGCCGTCAACGGAACCGAACTGCCCCCGCTGCCATGGGCCCCGTACACCACCGACGTGACGGAGCTGCTGCGCCCGGGCCGGAACACCCTCACGGTGCGGGTGTCCAACACCCTGTCGAACGAGCGCAACAAGCCCCTGCCGTCCGGACTCCTCGGCCCGGTGACCCTGCGCCCGTACCGCGAGGTCACCACCACCCTGCGCCGGATCTGACGTGCCGTCCCCCGCAGCGACGGACCCGCAGCCCCCGCCCACAGCACCGCCGTCAAGGAGCACCCGCATGCCCCGACCCCCGCGCGCAGGCACCAGGCGTACCCCGGCCCTCGCCCTCGCGACCGGTCTCACCGCGCTCGTCACGATCCTGCCCACCGCCGTCACCGCGGAGGCCGGCGCCCCCGCGTCGCTGACCGCGACCGCCCTGCGCACCCAGAAGCTCACCCAGGCCCTGGGCATCGACGACACCACCCCCGAACTGAGCTGGGCCCTCACCGGCCGCTCACCGGGGCTCGTCCAGACCGCCTACCGGGTCCAGGCCGCCACCTCGCCCACCAGGCTCCGGCAGGGCCGCCCCGACCTGTGGGACTCCGGCAAGGTCGCCTCCGCCGTCCCGCAGACCGTCTACGCCGGCAAGCAGCTCGGCTCCCGCACCCGGGTCTACTGGCGCGTCATGCTCTGGTCCGCCACGGGCTCGCACGGCGCGGACCACACCGCCGACTGGAGCACGCCCGCGTCCTTCGAGACGGGCCTGACCAAGAGCGGCGACTGGCAGGCCGACTGGATCACCAACGCCGACTGGCAGCTCGGCAAACGCGACGTCACCCCCGTGGTCGTCACACTGCCCCGCACCACGGCCCGCTACCTCCGCCTCGACGTCACCCGCCTCGGCCTGCCCCTGCAGGAGGACTTCCCCGGCCGCACCTGGCGCCTGCAGCTCGGCGAGATCGACGTCCGCGACGCGGCCTCCGGCACCACGGGTCTCGCCAAGGGTGCCGCCGTCACCGCGTCCGAGTCCACCACCCTCCGCAAGACCTGGGAACCGGCCCTCGCCGTGGACGGCCTGCCCAACAGCGGCCTCCAGACCGCCGCCGGCTACTCCAGCGCGGCGCACACCGGACCGGACGTCTCCCAGCAGCCCGTCACGCTCACCCTCGACCTGAAGTCCGCGAAGACCTTCGATCAGGTCGCCCTCTACCCCCGCGCCGACGTCCTCACCGACGACGGCCGCGTCCCCGGCTTCCCCACCGACTACACCCTCGCCACCGCCGACACCCCCACCGGGCCCTTCACCCAGGCCGCGGCCGTCACCGGACGGCAGCCGCCGAAGCCCTGGCTGCCGTCCGGACTGCCCCTGTTCACCAAGGACTTCGCCCTGCCGAAGCACGTGCGCAGCGCCCGCCTGTACGTATCGGGCCTCGGCGTCTACGACGCCACCATCAACGGCAGGCAGGTCGGCGACGCCGTCCTCGAACCCGCCAACACCACCTTCACCAAGCGCGTCCAGTACGCCACCTACGACGTCACCGACCTGCTGCGCACCGGCGGCAACACCGTCGGCGTCTCCGTCGGCAACGGCATCTCGAACGTCGTCAGCACCGCGGACCGCTACCGCAAGCTCTACGGCAACATCAGCGACCCCAAGCTGATCGCCCAGTTGGAGGTCACCCTCGCCGACGGCACCGTCCGCCGCATCGGCAGCGGCGACGACTGGCGCACCACGCTCGGCCCCACCACGTCCTCCAACTGGTACGGCGGCGAGGACTACGACGCGCGCCGCGCCGTTCCGCACTGGGACGAACCCCGCGGCAGCCGCGCCGGCTGGGACAAGGCCGTGACCGTCGCCGGTCCCGGCACCGCGGACGCGCCCGCCCTGCTCAGCGCCCGCGAGACCGAGCCGATCCGGGTCGTCGAGACCCTCACCGGCAAGGAGGTGCCCGGCGCCGAGGGCAGCCGGGTCTTCGACCTGGGCCGCAACATCGCCGGCTGGCCCGAGATCACGGTGCGGGCACCCGCCGGCACCACCGTCCGCATCGTGCCCGCCGAGAGCCTGAAGGACGGTCACGCCTTCCAGTCCATCAGCAACGTCGGCGGGCCCCTGTGGGACAGCTACACCACGAGCGGCTCCGGTGCCGAGACCTGGCACCCCGAGTACGGCTACCACGGCTTCCGCTACCTGGAGCTGAAGGGCCTGCCCGCCGGGGCGACGGTGACCGTCCGCGGCAAGGTGCTGCACACCGACAACACCTCGGCCGGTGACTTCACCAGTTCCAACGACCTGGTCAACGGCATCCACTCCCTCATCCGCCGCTCCATCGAGGGCAACATGATGAGCGTCCTCACCGACTGCCCGAGCCGCGAGAAGCTCGGCTGGCTGGAGCAGGACCAGCTCGTCTTCCCCACCCTCGCCGCGAACTACGACATGGAGTCCCAGCTCCGCAAGATCGTCCGCGACATGGCCGACGGCCAGACCCCCGAGGGCCTGATCACCTCCACCACCCCGGAGTACACGGCCCTGCCCGGCGGCTACCGCAACGACTCCAACTGGGGCGGTGCCTTCGTCCTGGTGCCGTGGCAGCTCTACACCACCTACGGCGACCAGGAGACCCTCGCCACCTACTACCCGCAGATGCGGAAGTACGTGACCTTCCTGGAGGAGAAGGTCTCCGGCGGCATCCTCGACTACGGCCTCGGCGACTGGTTCACCCCGGACACCACCTTCCCCCGCGCGGTGGCCGGCACCTACGGCTACTGGCGCGTCGTCGACGCCATGAGCCGCATCGCCGCGCTCCTGGGCGACCAGGACGCCGCGGCCGGGTACCGCGCCAAGGCCGACGCGAGCGCCAAAGCCCTCGCGGACAAGTACTACGACCCCGCGCAGGGCACCTTCGGCGGCGGCGGGCACGGCGCGGAGGCGCTCGCCCTCGACATGGGAGCCGTCCCGGCCGACCAGCGCGACCGGCTGCTCGGCCACTTCGTCGCGAGCGTCGAGGCGGCGGACTTCCACCTGAACCTGGGGGAGATCTCGCTGCCCGCCGCCTTCCGGGTGCTCTCGGAGTCCGGGCACGACGACGTCGTCGGCCGGATCGCCACCCAGACCACCAGCCCCAGCTACGGCTACCAGGTGCTGCACGGCAACACCACGCTCGGCGAGAGCTGGGACGGCGGCCCCGGCCAGTCCCAGAACCACTTCATGCTGGGCGCCATCGACGCCTGGTTCACCGCCCGCCTCGCGGGCATCCAGCAGGCACCCGGCTCCATCGGCTACCGCGAACTCCTCGTCGACCCGGCCCTCGTCGCCGGCCTCACCTCCGCCTCCGGCTCGTACCGCACCCCGTACGGCACCGCCGGCACCTCCTGGCGCCTGGACGGGGACGCGTACCAGCTGCGGCTCACCGTACCCGCGGGCACCACGGCCGAGGTGCACGTGCCGGTGACCTCCGGTGACGTGGCCGCGCCCAAGGGCGCCCGCTTCGTCCGCTCCGCCGACGGGGAGCGGATCTACGAAGTCGGTTCCGGCGACTGGACGTTCACCTCGACCTACCGCGCCGGCGCCTGACCCCGGCCGGTACGACCCGCCCCGGCCGGCCGCACCTCCCCGTGCGGCCGGCCGGGGCGGCGGCGTTCAGTGGTCCTCAACGTAGACCATGCGGCGGCCCGCCCCGGTCCGGAACTCATGGGCCAGGTAGCGGCCGGTCGCCCAGGTCCCGCCGGGGCCCTTGTAAGCGCCCTTGACCAGGCTCCACAGCCCGGGACGTTCGGCCGCGGTGGTCGGACGGGGGCCGATGCCGCCCATGTCCCCCCAGACGAGGGGGATCGCCGCACCCCCGACGAGCCGGCGGACGGCGCGCAGATCCAGGCGCTTGCGGTGGAGCACCCAGCAGGTCCCCTCTTCGTCGACGAGCGTCACGGGGTCGTTCTTGAGGCTGTCGGGGTTCGAGGGGAAGTGCCGCATAGGCCAGGTCTCCCAGCCGGTCAGCCGGCTGGCGAGGCCGATGCCCGTGCGGGCCGGGGCAGCAGCGACGCCGGGAGCAGGCCGAGCGCGGCGAGCCCGGCGAGGAGGACGAGGGTGGTGCTCATCGTCGCGCCCGGCACCCCGGCCGTACCCGTGGTGCCGGCCGCGACCGCGATGCCGAGGGTGGGGCCGACGTTCATCGCCGTCTGCTTCAGGCCCCCGACGACCCCGGCGTACCCGGGCGGCGCGTCGCCGACCACGGAAGCGGTGGCGGTCACCATGACGGTGGCGAAGCCCGCGCCGAGCACGGCGAACGCGGCGGCCATGGCGGCCCACGCGCTGCCCGGCCCGGACCGCGAGAGCAGCGTGATGCCCAGGACGACCAGGAGCGTGCCGCACAGGGCGGTACGGCGCGGGCCGTAGCGGCGCAGCGCGGCACTCGCGACGGGTGCGCCGAGCACCATGAGCGCCGTCAGCGGGAGCACCCTCAGACCCGTGGCCAGCGGGTCGAGACGCAGCACGTCCTGCAGGTAGAACGTGGCCCGGAACAATGTGCCGAACAGCCCCGCGGTCGTCACCAGCAGGATGGCGACGGACGCCGTCACGGGCACAGAACGGGCCACCGCGCGGGGCACGTTGGGATGCTTCGCATGCCGCTCGTACGCGACGAGCAGCGCGAGGGCGCCCGCCACGGCGAGGACTTCGAGCACCGTACCGGCAGCCGTCCACCCCCGCTCGGGTATGCCCGCCAAGGCGTGGACGAGGGCCGCGAGCGCCAGCGCGAGCAGGGCCGCCCCGGCCATGCCGACCCTGCCTCCGCCGTCGTCCGGCCGCTGCGGCACGGGCACCCGGACGGCGAGCGTGAGCACGGCGATCGCCAGCGCGAGGGGGACATTGATCCAGAACACCGCGCGCCATCCCAGGTGCGCCACGACGAGGCCGCCGAGGACGGGACCGGCCCCCGCGGCCACCGCGAGCGCGCTCGTCCGGACGGCGATCGGCCGTCCCAGCCGGTCCTCGGGGTAGGCCAGCCGCAGCAGCGCCAGCGTCGCGGGTTGCAGGAGCGCGCCGAACACGCCCTGGGCCACGCGCAGGGCGATGACCCACCCGACGCCGCCCGCGACGGCGATCCCGGCCGACGCCGCCCCGAAACCCAGCACGCCGGCGCAGAGCAGGCGCCGGTGCCCGTAGCGGTCCCCGAGCCGGCCCGCGAGCACGAGCAGTGCCGCCACCGCCACCAGGTAGCCCGTGCTGGTCCACTGGACCTCGGCGACGCTCGCACCGAGATCCCGCTGCAGGCTGGGCTGCGCCACCAGCAGGACGCCACCGTCGAGGGCGACGACCGCGGCCCCTGCGACGCTCGCCGCCAGCGCGAGCCGCTGCCGCGCGGGGGAGATCACGCGGGCACCGGCCCGAGGTGGGCGTCGAGGACGGCAGTGAGGAGTTGCTCGTGGCGCAGCGACTCCTCGCCCGGGTCGTCGGCGCCCAGGACGACCTGGAGACTGCCCCAGGTCCACAGCTGGACGAGCCCGTGCAGGTTCGACCAGAGGGCGGCGGCCGTCACCGGGGCGGGCGGCGCGGTGGCCACCACGGCGGCGTCCTGCTCGGCCCGGCACCGGGTGACGAGCTCGACGAGGGCCTCGAAGAGGGGCAGCGACGTCTCCCTTAGCCGCGGACCGCCGTCCCCCTGCGGCGCGCCGTCCAGCAGGTCGTGGCGGAACATCAGCTCGAACATGCCGCGGTGGTCCAGCGCGTACCCGACGTACGCCCGTGCGGCGGCCGCCAGTTGGGCACGCGGTGCTGCCGCGTCCGCGGTGGCGGTCGCGGTCGCGAAGCGCGCGTGCAGGTCCTCGAATCCGCGCCGGGCGATCGCCGACAGCAGGGAATCGTGCGTGGGGAAGTGGCGCCGCGGCGCGCCGTGCGACACCCCCGCCCGCCGTGCGATCTCGCGCAGCCCCACCGACGCGGTGCCCCCGGCCAGTACGAGGTCCACGCCGGCATCGACAAGTCGCTCCCGCAGGGAGCCGCCATCGGTCATGGGGAGTGTCTACCAGCAGCCCGTAGACACTGTCTACGGCAAGGACCGCGAGCTGTGCCGACGCCGGGCCCCTTTCGCGGCCCTGTCGGTGGCGGCGGGCAGACTGTGATGCATGACCTCGGCGACCGCACATGACCATGCCTGGATACGTTCCTCTCCGTTGTTCGGCTACGCGCTGGAGTGTGGGTACACCCTGACCCTGGCGCGGGGTGTCACCCCGGGGGAGGTGCTGCGAGTGATGGGGGCGGAGCCCCAGGGGACATGTACGGGAGCCGACGCGCTGATCGAGCGGCAGGACGAACTGCGCGACCCGATGGACTACTGGGACGACTCCTTCGTCGCGGGCGCGTTCACCGTCCCGGGTGAAGGCGGCGACTGGACGCTCGTCCTGCACGTCGGAGAGGGGGGCACGGGGATGCAGCCGCGCTTCCTGGAGGCCCTGTCGGCGGGCGGGCGCGCCGTGGTGCACTCCAGCAACGGAGGCAAGCCCATGGACTTCTTCCACTGGTATGAGGACGGGGAACTCCGGACCACGTTCGAGCGGCCCACAGTCAGGGCAGGCAGTACCCCCGATGCCCTCAACGCGTCGATCCTCGAGGTCGGATGGGCGCTGTCGGACGACGAATACGGGACAGGCGGGGGCGTCGACACCAAGGCCGCGGCCTTTGCCCTCGCCGAGCGGCTGACCGGGGTCCGGGTGACCGAGGAACTGCTTCGGGAGGCCGAATACCAGCTCGGGCATGTACCCGAGGAGCCCGCCGAGGAGTGGACCGGCATCGTCATCGACATCACCGACGCCCATGGGGAACGCTTTTACATGGAAGTCACCCGTGACGAGGTCGAGAGCGCCACGGCTCGCGCCCGCGCCGAGGCCGCAGCACCGATGGTCATCCGCGGGCCTTCGTCACCTGCTCCCTGACCCGCAGCGCGACGTGCCTGGGCCCGTGAGCTCGGGCTGGGGGACGAGCCGTCGATCCGACGCGATCGCCGTGTGGTCGCTCACCGACCGCCCTCCGTCCCCTCCCGTGCGCCGCGGAACTCGGCGCGAACGGCGTCCGTGTGCTCGCCCAGCGCCGGGACAGGACCCATCAGGGCCTCGCGGCCGCGTACCGTCACCGGCGGCAGCAGCCCGCGCAGCGGGCCGGACGGCGTGCCGAACTCCCGCCAGCGGTCGCGGGCTTCGAGCTGCGGGTGGGCCGCGAACTCCGCGACCGACCGCAGCCGGGCGTTCGCGATCCCGGCGCCGTCCAGGCGTTCCAGGACCTCGTCGGCGGTGAAGGCGGCGAAGTGCTCCTCCAGGATCGCGGTGAGCTCGTCGTCGTGGGCGTGGCGCAGCGGATTGTCCGCGAACCGCGGATCACGGACCAGCCCGGGCCGCTCCAGCACCTTCTCGCACAGGGCGACCCAGTCGCGGTCGCTCTGCACGCTGACGAAGACCTCCCCGCCGTCGCCCGCCCGGTAGTGGCCGTACGGCGAGATCGACGGGTGCCGGGCGCCGCTGCGGGTCAGCGGCGCGCTCCCGTACAGGCCGTGGAAGAGGGGCTGCCCCAGCCACTCGCCGAGCGCGTCGAGCATCGCCACGTCGAACGCGCTGCCTTCGCCGGTGCGTTCACGCTCGTACAGCGCGGTCAGGACGCCGGTGTACGCGTACATCCCCGCCGCGATGTCGGCGATGGAGATCCCGGCCCGCGCGGGGCTGTCCGGCGTGCCCGTGAGCGACACCAGCCCCGACTCGCACTGCACCAGCAGGTCGAACGCCTTCTTCGCCGCGTAGGGCCCGTCGTTGCCGTAGCCCGACACACCGCACCAGATCAGCCGCGGATGCCGCGCGCGCAGCGCCTCCGCGCCCAGGCCCAGCCGCCCGGCGGCACCGGGGGCGAGGTTCTGCACGAAGACGTCCGCCTCCGCCAGGATCCGGTCGAGCAGCGCGCGGTCGCCCTCCTCCTTGAGGTCCAGGACCACGCTCTCCTTGCCGCGGTTGCACCAGACGAAGTACGCGGACTCACCCTTGGCGGCCTTGTCGTACTCCCGCGCGAAGTCGCCGCCGGGCCGCTCGACCTTGATCACCCGTGCGCCGAGGTCCGCCAGCTGACGGGTCGCGAACGGCGCGGCGACGGCCTGCTCCAGGGAGACGACGGTGACGCCGTCCAGTGGCTGCCGCTGTGCCCGGTGCTGTGACGGTTGCTGTGGCTGCTGCAAGGCTCGCGCTCCTGGTCTCTTGCGGTAGGAATCGTGCACCTGGTGTCTCCCAGGGTGCCCGGGCTTTCAGGCCGGGGAGGTGTTGGTGCTTGGGTGGGAGCCGTGAAGCGACGGAGTTCTCTGCGTCTCGGTTCTGAGCTGCGTTCTCTTTCGTTGTCAGTGGGCGCTGTTGGGTTCCGCAGCGTGACGACGACAGCGTTGACCGAGCAGGGGTGCGGGCATGCCCGGTACACCTACAGGTTGCGTGTGTCGTCCACGGCGCGTGCCGGTCTGGAGGCGGAGTGGGCGCGTTGCCGGTGGGTGTGGAACGAGTGCGTGGCGGTGTCCCGAAAGGTCCACAGCCTGAACAGGAGCGCCGAGCAGAAGATCACGTGTGGCCCCGCGCAGCTCGACAAGTTGCTGACCGAGGCCCGGCGGTCGATGGCGTGGCTGCGGGAGGGCAGCTCGGTGCCGCAGCAGCAGGTCATCCGGGACTTCGCCACGGCCCGGACCAAGGCGTTGAAGGACATCACGGCGAGGCCCCGATGGGGCAGCGGGCCGGGATGCCCCGGATGAAGCGCAAGCGCGAGGCCGCACCGTCGCTGAACTACACCGCCCGGGGTTTTCGACTGAAGGACGGACGTCTGCACCTGGCCGGTGGCATCGTTCTGACCGTGGTGTGGTCCCGCGACCTGCCCGACCATCCCACGTCGGTACGCGTGTACCGGGACAGCCTCGGCCACTGGTACGCCTCGTTCGTTGTGTCCGTCGAGGTGCAGCCGCTGCCCGCCACCGGCGCGGTGATCGGTATCGACTGGGGCGTCAAGGAGACCGCGACCACGACCAGCGACATCCACGACCTGCCCCACGCCCAGCACGGGAGGACCGCTGCGGCGAAGCTGGCCCGCTACCAGAAGATGATGGCCCGTCGGCGTACGCCGAGGAACAAGCCCGACACCGGTGGCTACGGCAAGGCCCGCCGGGCCGCCGCGAAGGTGTCCAGGAAGATCGCTCGCCGGCGGCAGGACACTGCCCGCAAGTGGGCCAAGCGCGTGGTGACCGACCACGATGTCATCGCGGTGGAGGACTTCCGGCCGAGGTTCCTCGCGAAGACCACGATGGCGCGCAAGGCGGCGGACGCTGCGATCGGCGCGACGAAGACGGCGCTGATCGAGATGGGCCGCAAGCACGGGCGGGACGTCCGCCTGGTGCATGCCACGCACACCACCATGGACTGCGCGTCGTGCGGAGCGAGAACCAAGCACGCACTTCCTCTTTCGGAACGTACCTACACCTGCACCGCGTGCGGAGCCGTGTCTCCCAGGGACAAGAACTCCGCCCGCGTGATGCTGGTCCGGGCTGGTCTCAACCCGGCTGGTGCTGATCGTGTAAGCGCTGGCGGACCGCTGGTCCCCAGCCCACGTGAGCCAGGAATCCCCGTCCTGTGGGACGGGGAGGATGTCAAATGTCCACGGTCGTGCCCAGTCCCTCCGCACGCGCGACGGCGTGGACGACATGGGCGGCGGCCACGTCGAGCGCCGCGTGCCCCGTGGACTTGAAGACGGTCAGCCCGCCGGCCTCGCCGCGTCCGGGGTGGTCACCGGCGAGCACGGAGCCGAGCAGGACGACCGCCCGGCCGGGGGAGAGACCCTGCAGTTCGTGGGCCCCGGCCGGGGGAGGGGAGCCGGCGGCGCCGGGCCACTCGGCGAACAGCGCGGCGTCCCGAACGGTCTCCGCGTCGAGTTCGGGGCCGTGGGAACCGCCGACGGAGCTCACGTGCGTGCCCGGCGCGAGCCACGAGCGGCGTACGACCGGACGCGTCGCCCCGGTGCAGCAGAAGACGACGTCGGCCCCGCGCACCGCCTCCTCGATGCCCTCCGCCACGCGCGCCCCCGGGTGGCGGGCCGCGGCCTCACGGGCGCCCCGCGGGTCACGGCCGGCGACGACGACCTCCGCGGCCGGGTGGAGTTCCGCCAGCAGGTCGATCTGGGCGCGGGCCTGGGCCCCGGTGCCGACCACGGTGTGACGCAGCGCCCCGGGGCGGGCCAGCGCCCGCGCCCCGAGCGTGGCCGCCGCGGCGGTGCGCACGCCCGTCAGCGACTCGGCGTCCATCAGGGCCAGCGGGCGCCCGTCGTGCTCGTCGAACAACGCGACCATGCCCCGGTGCGCACTGCGCCCGGGCAGCGCCGGATCGCCGAAGACCGACACCAGCTTCGCCGCCAGGCCCAGCCCCGGAACATGGCCCGGCATCGCGCCCAGCAACCCGGCCGGGGTGCGCGCCGCGATCCGCGGCGGCGCCGACACCTCGCCGCGGCTGATCGCGACGAGGGCCGTGGCCACGGCGTCGACGACGCGGCGGGCGTCGAGCGCGGCCCGGGTCTGCGCCCGGTCGAGGACGAGGAGACCGCTCATGACGTGGCTCCCTGAGGATCGGTCAGAATGCGCCGGAGCTCGTCGGTGGCGTCACGCAGCGCCCGCTCCAGGGCGGGCAGCCGGGCCTGACCGAACTCCGCGTCCGGCCCGACGACGGTGAGCGCGCAGACGGGGGCGCCCGGGACCGGCGTCACGGCGCGGCTGATCGAGGCGACCAGCTTCTCGTTGCGTCCGCGCTCCACGGCCACCCCCGTCCGCTCCGTACGCGCGATGTCGGCCAGCAGTCCGTCGTCCCCGTCGAGCGGGTGCCCTTCGGCCTCGGCGGGACGCAAGTAGGGCGCGCGCGCCGCCGGGTCGAGTGCCGCGACCAGCGCCAGCGGCCCGGCGAAGCGGTGCACCGGCAGCGCCTCGCCCAGCAAGTGGCTGATCATAGCCAGGCGTTCCGGCCGGACGACGTCGATCACCCGGGCCCGGTCGGCCTCCAGTACCTGCAGGTTGACCATCATCCCCGTGAGGTCGGACAGCTCCTGCAGCACCGGGCGGGCCAGGGCGTTCAGGGAGTTCCCCGCCGCGGCCGCCGACATCCGCAGCACCGCGGTGCCGGGCAGATAACGGTCACCCGCCCGCAGCACCCAGCCCCTGCGCACCAGGTCCAGCAGGATCCGGTAGGCCGTCGCGCGGTGCAGGCCGACCTCGCCGGCCAGGTCCGTCAGGCGGACGGGACGCGGCGCACGGGTGACGGCCTCGACGAGGTCGAGCGCCTTGTCCACCGCGGTACGCGGGGCCTCGGGCATCGCGGCCACTCCTTCTCGATCTCCGGCGGCTGCAGTACAGTACCGAGCGTTTCCCCAGACGATACAGATGTTACGCAGGTTGCAACAGTCGAGGTGAGCATGGCCGACCAGTCCCGGGGCGCCCCCACCCCCTACGCGGCGCCCGCCGCGGGCACGACCGCGGTCTACCGCGGCGCGACCCTCTTCGACGGCACCGGCCGGCCGCCCCGGCCCGCGACCATCGTCACCGACGGGCAGAAGGTCACCGCGGTCGCGCCCGACGCCGACCTCGCCTCCCGGCTCCCCGAGGGCGCCCGGGTTTTCGACCTCGACGGACGCTTCGTCATCCCCGGGCTGATCGACACCCACCAGCACCTCGCCACCCCGCCCGACCGTCCCGCGGCCGAGGCGGCGTTGCGCCGTCACGTCCACAGCGGCATCACCGCCGTCCGGGACATGGCCGACGACCTGCGGCAGATCGGCGACCTCGCCCGTGCCACCCTCGTCGGCGAGATCCCCGGCCCCGACATCCGCTACGCCGCCCTGATGGCGGGCCCCGGGTTCTTCGACGACCCGCGCACCCACCAGGTCTCCCAGGGCGCCGTGCCCGGCGAGGTGCCCTGGATGCAGGCCGTCACCGCCGCCACCGACCTGCCCCTCGCGGTCGCCATGGCCCGCGGTACGTACGCCGCGGCCATCAAGGTCTACGCGGACCTCGACGCGGACCTGGTCGCCGCCGTCACCGCCGAGGCCCACCGCCAGGGCATCCCCGTCTGGGCGCACGCCACCGTGTTCCCGGCGACGCCCGGCCAGGTCGTCGCCGCCGGTGTCGACACGGTCTCCCACGTCACCCTGCTCGCCTTCGAGGGCGCCCCCGACGGGCTCACCAGCTACAAGAGCAAACCCCCCGTCGACCACGCCCGGTTCACCGCCGGGGACGACCCGCACCTGGACCGGCTCTTCGCCCTCATGCGCCGGCGCGGCACCGTCCTGGACGCCACCGCCTGCATGTGGGAGAGCGACGACCTGGCCGGCGGGGGACCCGAGGACGCCGCCCGGGCCCGCGCGAACACCGCGCTCGCCGCCGCCGTCACCGCCCAGGCCCACCGGGCGGGCGTGGCCATCTCCACCGGCACCGACCACGAGACCGCCCCCGGGGCCGCCTTCCCGGCCCTCCACGACGAACTGGCCTTCCTCGTCGAACGCTGCGGCATCCCCATCGCGGACGTCCTGCGCTCGGCCACGCTCATCGGCGCCCGTGCCGCCGGCACCGAGGACTCCATGGGCAGCGTCGAACCCGGAAAGCTGGCCAACTTCGTCGTCCTGGACGAGGATCCGCTGCGCGACATCGCCAACCTGCGCAGCGTCACCCTGACCGTCAAGCGCGGACACCGCTTCGACCGCGCCGAGTCCGAGGAGCGCCGGTGAACCCCACCCCCGTGATCGTCAACGCGCTGGGTCAGCTCGACAACCCCAACGCCCCCGCGTCCGCCGAAGCCGCGGCCCACCTCAACCCCTCCAGCGACCAGCTCACCATCGACGCCCGCGCCCTCGCCGACGCCCACGCCTCCGGCCTCACCGCCGTCAACATCACCCTCGGCTACACGATGGGTGACCTGCCCCCGTACGAGCACACCCTGCGCGAGATCGACGTCTGGGACGCCATCATCGGCGACCACCCGGCCGACCTCACCAAGGTCCGCACCGTCGCCGACGTCCACCGCGACCACGCCGACGGCAGGATCGGCGTCATCTACGGCTTCCAGAACGCCGTGGCCGTCGGCGAGGACCCCGGACGCGTCGCCACCTTCGCCGAGGCGGGCGTCCGCGTCATCCAGCTGACGTACAACCAGGCCAACCACATCGGCGACGGATCGATGGCCCCCGCCAACCGAGGGCTGACCCCCTTCGGCCACGAGGTCGTCGAGGCGCTCAACGACCAGCAGGTGATGGTCGACCTCTCCCACAGCGGCGAACGCACCTGCCTGGAGGCCGCCAAGACCTCCCGGCAGCCCGTCTCCGTCAACCACACCGGCTGCCGGGCCCTCACCGACCTGCCCCGCAACAAGACGACGAGGAACTCCGCCTCGTCGCCTCCCGCGGCGGCTTCGTGGGCATCTACTTCATGCCCTTCCTCAACCCGTCCGGCCACGCCCGCGCCGCCGACGTCGTGGAGCACATCGACCACGCGGTCAACGTCTGCGGCGAGGACCACGTCGGCATCGGCACCGACGGCACCATCACCCCCGTCGACGACCTCGACGCCTACCGCACCGCCCTCGCCGAACACGTCGGCCGGCGCCGCGAGGCGGGCGTCGGCGCCGCGGGCGAACGCGCCGACACCTACCCGTTCGTCGTCGACCTCCGTGGCGTCGACCAGTTCCGGGAACTCGTCCGCCTCCTGGAACGCCGCGGGTACCGTTCCGAGCGCATCGAGAAGATCCTCGGCCGCAACTTCCTCGACTACGCGTCCCGCGTCTGGGCGTAACCGGCCAGGCCCGGGCACACCTTTCTCACCCCCGGAGCGAGTGAGTGACCTCTCGGCAGCCCCTCACCTACGAAGCGTTCGTCGACATCGCGACCGCCGACCCGGCTGTCGTCGGACTCGTCCTCAAAGGCTCACGGGCCCACGAGGGCATGACCACCGAACACTCCGACCACGACCTGTACGTCGTCGTCGCTGACGGAGCGACGACGGCTCTCACGCGCTTCGCAGGACACCGCACACCGGAGCTGGACCTCGTCATCGTCTCCCTCGAGGAGTTCCGCGCGGCCGGAATGCCGGGGTTCGAGCGGTACGCCCTCGCGCGCGCCCGGACCGTGCTCGACCGGCTCGGGGGCGGGATCGCCCGGATCGTGGCCGCCAAGGCGCGGCTCGACGCCGTCGAGGCGTCCCGGGACGCGGGCCGGTGGCTCGACGCCTACGCCAACTCCCTCTACCGCTCGCTCAAGAACGACCGCGACGGACACGTGCTCGCGGCGCGGCTCGACGCCGCCGACAGCATCGGGTTCCTGCTGGAACTGCTCTTCGCCCTCGACCGGCGCCCCCGCCCGTACAACAAGTACCTGGAGTGGGAACTCGCCAGGTTCCCCCTGCCTGGCTGGGACGCCCGCATGCTGCTCGACGCCGCGGACACCATTGCGGCGACCGGGGACGTGTCCGCGCAGCGGGAGCTCTTCGCCCGCGTCGAGACGGCGGCCCGCCGGGCCGGGCACGGCGCCGTGCTGGACGCGTGGGGCGCGGACCTGGCACTGATGCGACCGCAGGAGGCCTGACCACGGCGGCGCACGGAGCAGGGCCGGGACGGTCGTGGCCGGGTTGACATGCGCGGCAGGCCGGTTATGTACTTGACGAAGCAAGTATCTGGCTTCCGGGTGATGCGGGCCTTCGCCGTGCCCGGGGCCGCCGTGCAACGTGTCTCCGACCGGGAAGAGCAGATGAGCACCGACAACGCCGTGCCGATGGCCAACGTCCAGGAGATGCACGTCGTGCACACGATGTTCCGGCGGGAGTTCGGGCTGACGCCCGCGCTGGTGCGGGGCGTCGCCGACGGCGACCTGGCGCGGGCCGGCGTCGTGGCCGAGCACGTCGACATCATGCTCTCCGCGCTCATCGGGCACCACGAAGGCGAGGACATCGGGCTGTGGCCCCGGCTCCTGGAGCGTGTCAGCGACGAGCTCGCCCCGCTGGTACACGTGATGGAGGAGCAGCACGAGCAGCTGCACGCCGTCTGCGACGAACTGGCCGGGGCGGTCCGGAGCTGGCGCGTCAACGGTTCCTCCACGCAGGGGACGATGGTCGCCAGGATCGCCGACCGGCTGAACCGCATCGCGTTCGAGCACATGCGGCTGGAGGAGGAGACGATCCTGCCGCTGGCCGAGCGGCACATCACGGCCGCGGAGTGGGCCGAACTCGGGGGCCACGGCGCGTCCGTGACGCCGCGCAACCACCTGGACCTGCAGTTCGGGATGACCCTCTACGAGGGCGACCCCGTCGTCATGAAGGGGCTCCTGAAGGGCGCCCCGCTGCGCGTCCGTGTGCTCATGCCGATGCGGTCCCGCAGGCGGTACCGCGCCTACGCCAAGAAGCTGCACGGAACGGCCAGGCCGCCCCGCGCCGGCCGGCGCGACGAGCGCCCGCGCGGCTGACCGGATCGTTCCGGCGACCCCCAGGGGTCAACCGCCGCACACGGCGGCGGGCTCGCGGACCATGAACACGTCGACCGGATCCTCGGTGTCGACGGTGAACCCGTGCCGCTCGTACAGCCGCCGGGCCGCACTGCCCCGCAGCACGTTCAGCCTGACCGGGACGCCGTCCCGGTCGCACCGCTCCAGCAGCTCCCGCAGTACGGCCGTGCCGATGCCGCCGCCCTGCAGGCGCGGATCCACGTAGAAGTGCTCCAGCCAGTGGGCGTCCCCGGCAGGCCGCAGGGCGACGCAGCCGGCGAGACCGCCGCCCACGTCGATGACCCAGGTGTGCTCCGGCGCGAAGGCGTCCCGCAGGCGCTGCCGCACGCGGTGCTCGTCGTACCGCCCGAGCCGCTCCAGGTCGGCCCGCATCGCCACGGCGCGCAGCTCCGCCACCGCCTCGACGTCCGTGGCCGCAGCCGGCCGTATGTTCCAGTCCGCCATGATCGAAAGGCTATCGCGTCACGTGCCGGGGCCCTACGCTGCGGTGATGGTCGATCACGTGCCCGAGGAACTGCTGAGCGTGGCCGCGGCCCTGCTGCCAGGACGCGACCTGCGCGGCGCGACCCTCGCGGTCGGTGGCTCGCACCATGTGGTGCTGCTTCCGGGCGTAGCGGTCGTGCGCGTCGCCAGGAACCCCACCGCGGTCGCGGCGCTGTCGCGGCGCATGGAGCTGCTGCGCCGCCTGGGCGCCCTGGACCTGCCCTTCGCCGTGCCGCGCCCGCTGTCCGACGTGGTCCGGGTGGCGGGGCACACCGCTGTCGCGCTGTCCTGGCTGGGAGGAACGCCCGCACCCCGGGGCGGGGGTGGCGGACCGGAACACCTCGCAGGGCTGCTGCGGGCGCTGAAGGGCGTGGACTGCCGCGACCTCCAGGGCCTGCTGGGCGCCGCGCACGAATACGCGGGCGGTGACCGGTGGGCCGAGATGATGGAGCGCGACGTCGTCCCCCGGCTGCCGCGCACGTGGCGGGCCGAGGCGCGCCGCCGCGTGGGCGCCGCCCTGGACCTTCCCCCGGTCGAACCGTCCCTGGTCCACGGCGACCTGGCCGGCGGCAACCTGCACTGGAGCGACGACGGCCGCGTGGTCGGCGTGCTGGACTGGGACCTCGCCCAGCCGTTCGACCCGGCCGTCGACGCCGCCTGCCTGGCCTGGCACGGCTGGGACAAGGTGGCGGCGGCGGTCGACCGGCCGACCCTGCACCGCGCGTGGACGTGGTATCTCACCTTCGGCCTGGAGCAGGTGGCCTTCGCCCTGCTCAACGGGGAACCGGAGGACGTCGTCGAGCGACACAGCTCGGTCACGGCCGCCTGGCTGGAGCGCACGGCACGGATGACGCGACCCGGCGACTGACGCGACCCGGCGCCTGACGCCACCTCAGGGGACGATGGCGTCCACGCATCCCCCGTCGACACGCACGGCGCCGCCGGTGGTGGCCGACGCGAGGTCGGAGCTGAGGTACACCACCATGTTGGCGATCTCCGCCGGCTCGATGAGGCGTTGCAGCAGTGACTGCGGGCGGTGCTCGCGCATGAAGACGCGCTGCGCCTCCTCCCAGGGCAACTCGCTGCCGACGAGCCTTTGGACGAACTCCTCCACGCCCGCGGTACGGGTCGGACCGACCAGGACCGAGTTCACCGTGACGCCCGAACCCGCGGCCTTCTTCGCGAAGCCGCGCCCGAGGGCGAGCATCGCCGTCTTCGTCATCCCGTACTGGATCATCTCGACGGGGATGGCCACGCCGGACTCGCTGGAGATGTACTGGATGCGGCCCCAGTCCCGCTCCAGCATCCGCGGCATGTACATCCGGGTCAGGCGGACGGCGGACAGGACGTTGACCTCGAAGTACCGGCGCCACTCGGCGTCGTCGATCTCGAGGGCGTCCCTGGCGCCGTAGACGCCGAGGTTGTTGATGAGGATGTCGACGTCCGGCACGGCCTCGCGGGCCCGTTCGGCGCCCTCGTCGGTGGCCACGTCGGCGCCGACGGCGACGAACTCGCCGTCCGGCACCTCGTCCCGCAGCTCCTTGAGGGCCTGGTCCACGCGGTCCGGGTCGCGGCCGTTGACGCCCACGCGGGCTCCGGCCCGTGCGAGCCCGGCCGCGATGGCCGCTCCGATGCCCTGCGTCGATGCCGTCACCAAGGCGGTCCGTCCGGTGAGGTCGATGCGCATGTCCGCTCCCTGGGGCGACCCGTTCGACGATCACGGCGGCACGACCGTGCTCTCCCCAGTCTCCGCCAGGCGGCCTCCCCCCGCTCGGTGAGCAGGGGCCGTCACCCGGTCCTGACGGCACGCCGCTCGGCGAGGAAGCGGTGGACGGCCCACGCCGCGCCTGCCGCCGCGGCCGTCCAGACCAGGGCCTCGGCCACGGCGATCGCCGGGGTCACCGTCATATGCGGCCGGGGCGGCAGTACGACCATCTGGACGGCGGCACCGACCGGCACCGTCAACGCGGCCAGGAGGCCGGTCAGGCCGGGCCGCCGGACGGCCGCGCCGGCGATGCCCAGCATCGGACCGAAGAACACCGCGACCACCGCCCAGAGGAGGACGTCGCTGCCCGCGTCCACGAGGAGGCGGTCGGTCAGGTAGTACGTCGCCGTGGCGGCGATCAGCGCCAGCGGTCCGGCCAGCATGCCGCGGGCGTTGGTCCCGGCGAGCAGGCCCGCGGCCACCGCGAGCGCGGCCCAGGACCAGCCCGCGTCCAGCAGCAGGCTCAGCACCTTGGCCGCGCCGCCCCAGAGGGTGCCGGTGACCGGGGCCCCGAGTTCGGTGTACGGCGACGACAGCGCGTTGACGAGCGAGGTGACCGTCCCGAAGACGGCTCCCACCGCCACACCCCCCATGATCTTCATGGCGGGAGATTACCGAAAGCGCCCTGCGCGCACGGCAGTTCGGCGATCGTCGCCGTGGCTCAGTCGCCCCGCCGCTCAGCCGGCGGCGGCCTTCCGGAGGGCGGCGAAGACCGCTCGGGCCTCGGTGCCGTCCGGCTGCTGCCAGCGGGCGTCGACGTGACCGAGCGCGCCGCCCGCGGTGCCGTCGACAGCGCCGGGGCGCAGCGCCCGCGTCACGCGGAGGACCAGGCGCCCGGCCGGGCCCGCGTCGAGGGTGACGTCGGTCGTGGCCTCCGGGCCGTCGGTCACGGATCCAGCGCCGGACACGGCGGCGTCCACCGGGCCGGCGTAGTGGCGGGCGACGGTCGGGTCGGGCGTGTCGCTGAGGCTCTGGGCCTGCGCCTCGGCCTCACCTCGTACCAGGGCGGTCAACTGGGCCACCACAACCGGGTCGTGCGCGCCGTCGTAGATCCAGCGCTTGCCCAGTACCCCGTGCTCCGTGGTGCCGATGAGCGCGTCCTCGGCGCCGGCCAGCGGCGCGCCGCGGTAGGCCATGGGCACGTGGTACGCGGCGCCGTCCTGGTCGGTGACCACCATGAACTCCACCCCGACCTCGCCCAGGGGGTCGTCCAGGCGGAAACCGCCTGCCTTCACGAGCTCCGGCGCCCGTCCCGTGCCCGCGTACCAGGGCTGCCGGGGGAGCCACTGCGTGAGCAGCTCCAGCTTGGTCGGCGTCAGCGTCGTGTGGTGGATGAGCGACATGGCCGGTACAGCCTTCCCCTGAGTCCGTAACTGCGGGGGACATCGTCCCATCCGGGTCCGACACGCGGTCGTCCGGTCGGGTGACGATCGTCCCCCCGTGCGGCCATACATCGGTATGGTGACCGTATGGCGAAGCAGAAGGTCACCATCACCCTCGACGAGGACACTGTCGCCGCGGTCGACAAGCTGGCCGGTGGCCCCGGCGGCAACCGGTCCGCGTTCATCGAGGCGGCCGTCACCGAACGGCTCCAGCGCACCGAACGCGCCCTGCGCGCCGTCGACTGGCTCGCCGCACGGGCCCGCCAGGACCACCCCGGCGAGTGGGAGGCCGCCCTCGAGGCCGTCGCCTCCGCCGACGCGCGGCGCGGCTTCGAGACCGCTCCGCCCGCGGACCCGGGTCAGGCGGCGTGAGCGGCGGGTACATCCTCGACCACACCGCCGTCCGGGCTCTCGCCCTGGGGCGGCCGTACATGGTCGCCCGGGTCATCCGCTCGGCCCAGACCGCGGTGCCGCTGTACGTCCCGGCGGTGCCCTTCGCGCAGGGCCTGACCGAGTCGGTCCTCGGTGAGGTGTACGAACGCCTCCAGGACGCCCTGGCGGCGCCCTGCTTCGTCTTCCGGGCGCTCGGCGAGGCCACCTGCTGGTCCGTCGCGCAGATCGCCCACGAGCGCGCGACGGACATCGCCACCGCGCACGCCGCGCACCTGGCGCTGTCCACCGGTCTTCCGGTGCTCACCCAGCAGCCGGACGCCTACAAGCGCGTGGACGCCCGGATCGACACCGAGCAGATCGTCTGACCGCCCCGTCGCACGCTCCTGGACCCCGTGACCAGGGCGTTCCGGGCCGCTCGTACCGTCCCGCGCGAATCTCCACGTCTCGACCGCCGCATCATGGGTAAGTGTGGGGTGAAACGTCCGAAATGAGTGGGGATGGTTTAGATGGCCTCTACGCGACCGAGTATCGAGCAGCACCCCGACCTGCTGGCGCTGCGCGCGGAGTACGAACGGACGACCGCCACCAACCGGGGCCAGGCGATCGAGGCCATGGGCCTGGTGACCGGCACCTACCTGGCGGCGTCCCCCTGGATCGTGGGCTTCAACGGCCTGTCGACGATTGCCGTCGGCAACCTGATAGCCGGCATCGCGTACGCCATGCTCATGGGCGGCGTGGGCAGGGCGTTCGAGCGCACGCACTCCATGGCGTGGGCCGCCGCCATCATCGGCCTGTGGACGATCATCTCGCCGTGGTGCATCGCGGGGAACGTCGACACGACGCGCACGATCGTCAACAACGTGGTGGTCGGCGTCATCGCTCTGGCACTCGCGCTGGCGGCGTCCTCGATGCGGCCGGGCACGGGCCGGGGGAAGTCCTCGGACATGAGGGGCCCCACCGGAGGCTCACGCATCTGACCGGCTCCCGCCGAATCCGCCCGCCGGGCGAGCCCCCTGTACGGCTCGCCCGGCGGTACGCGTGCGGACACGGCCGGCGCCCGGTCCGGGCGCCCCGGCCTCAGCTGTCGGTGGAACCGAAGGTGACGGGCAACCGCGAGGGGCCGCGCAGCACCCGCGGCCGCCAGCGCAGCTCCCCGGGCGGAACGGCCAGCGCGAGTCCGGGCAGCCGGCGCAGGGCGGTGCCGATGGCGATCCTGCCCTCCAGCCGGGCCAGCGGCGCCCCCAGGCAGTAGTGGATGCCGTGCCCGAAGGCGAGGTGGGCGTTGTCCCCCCGGGTGATGTCCAGGCGGTCCGGGTCGCCGAACCGCGCCGGGTCGCGGTCGGCGATGGCGGAGGCGACCACCACCGTCGCGCCCCGCGGGATCGCCACCCCCGCGATGGTCAGGTCCTCGCGGGCGAAGCGCGCGATGCCGGGGTTGACCGGCCCGTCGTACCGCAGGAACTCCTCGATCGCGCCGGGCAGCAGCCCAGGGTCCTCGCGCAGCATGCGCAGCTGGTCCGGGTGGGTGAGCAGCGCCGCGATGCCGTTGCCGATGAGGTTGACGGTGGTGATGTACCCGGCGACCAGGAGCAGGAAGGCCATCGCGATCAGTTCGTGCCGGTCCAGCCGCTGCTCGTCGTCGTGGGTGGCGATCAGCGCGCTCAGCAGGTCGTCCCCGGGGTGCGCCCGCTTGGCGTCCAGCAGGGCCGTGAGGTAGCCGTGCATCTGCTTCCAGGCCGCCTCGATCTTGGCCGGGTCCGGCGGCTGGGGGCCCTGGAGGACCATGTCGTCGGTCCACCGCTGGAAGTCGTAGCGGTCGGAGACGGGCACGCCGAGCAGTTCGCTGATGACCGTGACCGGCAGCGGCAGCGCGAAGTCCTCGACCAGGTCGGCGCGCCCGGCCGGGACGATCGCGTCGAGGAGCTCGTCGGTGACGGCCTGGACCCGCGGCTCCAGCTCGGCCACCCGGCGGGCGGTGAACGCCTTGGAGACCAGCCGGCGCAGCCGGGTGTGGTCGGGCGGGTCGGCGCGCAGCATCGTGCGGATCATCGACTCGCGCTCGGTGGTGGGCAGCCGCGCCATGAGCCGCGGGTCCGCGGCGTCGCGGACGTCGCTGCTCAGCCGTGGATCGGTCAGGGCCGCCAGGCCGTCCTCGTACCGGGTGACCAGCCAGGCCTCCAGCTCGCCCTGGATGACCGCGCGGCGCACCGGGCCCTCCTGGCGTAGCTCCTGGTAGAGGGGGAAGGGATCGGCGACGAAGGCCGGATCGGTGAAGGGCAGGGTGACCGGCTGCTGGCTCATCAGGCCTCCGGGAGTGCGTGGCACCTCATGACGGCATCAATGTGCACCGTTCAAGGATAATATGTCCCGTTATATCGGGGCCGGGATGCGGATGACGGCGGAGGGTGGGCTGCGATGGAACGGACCACCTGCTGCGTGGTGGGCGGCGGCCCGGCGGGCATGGTGCTCGCCCTGCTGCTGGCCAGGGCGGGGGTGGAGGTCACCGTCCTGGAGAAGCACGGCGACTTCCTGCGCGACTTCCGCGGCGACACCGTGCACCCCTCGACCCTCGCCCTGCTGGACGAACTCGGCCTCGCCGAGCGCTTCGCCGCCCTGCCGCAACGCCGCGTCACCACCGTCCAGTTGCCGATCGGGCCCGGGCGGTCCCTGGTCACCGTCTCGGACGTCTCCACCCTGCGGGGCCCGTACAACTACGTGGCGATGGTGCCGCAGTGGGACCTGCTCGCGCTCCTGGCGGACGAGGCCCGCCGCGAGCCGACGTTCACCCTGCGCATGGGCACCGAGGCGACCTCCTTCCTGGAGGAGCGCGGCCGGATCACCGGCGTGCGCTACCGCACCGCGGAGGGCGGTGGCGGCGAACTGCGGGCCACCCTGACCGTGGCCTGCGACGGCCGCGGGTCACTGGCACGGTCGCGGCCGGAACTGGGCCTGCGGGAATTCGGCTGTCCGATGGACGCGTGGTGGTTCCGGGTGCCGCGGCACCCGGGCGACCCGCAGGGGCTGGTGGCCGGAGTCGGCGACCGCTTCCTCACCGCGATGATCGACCGGGGGGAGTACTGGCAGTGCGCCGCGCTGATCCCCAAGGGCAGCGACGCCGACCGCCGGGCCGCGGGCCTGGACCGCTTCCTCGCCGCGTACTCGGCCGCGGTGCCGTGGCTGGGCGACCGCGTGCGCGCGGTGCGCTCCTGGGGCGAGGTGAAGCTCCTCGACGTGCGTTGCGACCGGCTGGAGCGCTGGCACCGCCCGGGGCTGCTGTGCATCGGCGACGCCGCCCACGCGATGTCGCCGGTCTTCGGGATCGGCATCAACCTCGCCGTCGAGGACGCCGTCGCCACCGCGCGCCACCTCGTGGAGCCGCTGCGCCGCGGCAGCGTCGGATTGCGGGACGTACGCGCCGTCCAGTTCCGCCGGTGGCCGACCACGGCCGCCACGCAGGCCCTGCAGCGCCTGGCCCACCGCCGCTTCGTCGCCCCGGTGCTGGCCGGACGCTCCCCGCTCGGCGACGCGGATCGCGCGGGGCGGCTCGCCGGCCTGCTCAACTCCACACCCTGGCTCAAGCGGGTGCCCGCGTACTTCATCGGCTACGGCGCCCTGCGCGAGCGTCCGCCGGCGGCGTCGGTGCGGCGGCTGCGGTAGGTGGCGGTGTCCGGGCCGGCTCCGGCAGGCCGGGCCGGACACCGCCATGCACGACCGGACCGGGTGTCCGGGCTCAGGCGGCGGTGGCCCTGGCGGCGTTGCGGGCGATCGCGTCGACGACCGCCGGCCACACCTGCTCCGGCAAGTCGTGACCCATGCCCGGGATCAGCAGCAGTTCGCTGCCGGGGACCGCGGCCGCCGTCGCCCGGCCGCCGCTGTGGTCGATCAGGGGGTCCTGCTCGCCGTGCACGACCACCGTCGGTACCGCCACCGACCGCAGGCCCGGCGTGCGGTCCGGGGAGGCGAGGATCGCCGCGTACTGGCGCACGTAGCCCTCCGGGCGGTACGCCCGGTCGTAGGCGGCGGTCACGCGCTCGCGCAGCTCCTGCGGAGCCGGCGGGTAGGCGGGGGAGCCGATCACGGCCGACCTGCGGACCCCGTCGTCGATGACGGCCTCGCGCGTCAAGGGGACGCCGTTCGAGCCGGGCATCGCCGCGATGGCCTCCGCCGAGGCGCGGCCGACCGACCGGTCGCCGGTGGTGGACATGATCGAGCACAGCGACAGCACCCGGCCGGGGTGGTCGATCGTCAGCTGCTGGGCGATCATGCCCCC
This sequence comes from Streptomyces sp. PA03-1a, assembly GCF_033792805.1. Classification (NCBI taxonomy): domain Bacteria; kingdom Bacillati; phylum Actinomycetota; class Actinomycetes; order Kitasatosporales; family Streptomycetaceae; genus Streptomyces; species Streptomyces sp. PA03-1a. The sequence goes on along the minus strand of NZ_JARAVO010000052.1, from coordinate 16,259 downwards.
CATCGAGGCGCCGACGACGTGCGCGGCCGGGATGTCCAGCGCGTCCAGCAGCCCCACGGCGTCGTCCGCCATGTCGGCCAGCAGATAGGGGACGCTGGAGGGGTCGCCCGACAGCACGGCGCCGATGTCCGGGACAGGGTGCTCGTCGAGACCGGTCGACAGGCCGGCGTCGCGGTTGTCATAGCGCACCACGAAGAAACCGCGGTCCGCGAGCGCGGAGCAGAACTCCGGACGCCACAGCGTCATTTGCGCACCGAGGCCCATGACGAGCAGCAGCGCCGGATCGCCGGCGCTGCCGAAGGTGTCGTACTCGAGCTCTATACCGTTGGACTTCGCGCGCGGCATGCGGGGCTCCTTGGGGGCTCGCGGGGGATCGGCTCATACCGTCCAGTCGGTACGATAGCTGCGCCGCCCGCGCTCGGCACCCCCACCGGCGCGGCGCCCGCACCCCGCGAGAGGCGTCCGCGTGGTGAAGTGAGGGGCCGTTACATTACACTTATGTAATGTAACGCCCGCAATCGATGGCATGTGGCCGTGTCCGGGCACAGAGAGGACCGCGGATGAGCGGCGACGACCGCACCGGAAGCGCCAAGGACGACAAGGGGGCCGACCGCGGCGCCGGCTCGCGGGCCGGTGGCCGGCCGCGGGACCCGGCGATCGAGGAGGCGATCATCCGGGCGACGCGCAAGCGGCTGGTCGCCGACGGGTATGCGCAGATGACCATCGGGGACATCGTCGCCGACGCCGGGGTCACGCGGCCCACGCTGTACCGGCGTTGGGCGAACAAGTACGACCTGGTCGTCGACGCCCTCCAGTACGGACTGCGCGCCCAGCGCGAGGCGTACCCGGACGTCGACATGGACGCGCTGTCCGGAGTCGAGGCGTTCCGTGAGGCCGTGCGCCGCCTCGATCCGCGGTACCACAACAAGGGCGCGATGGCCCTGCACGGCAACTTCATGGCGGAGGTCGAACGTGCACCCGGCCTGCTGGAGCAGCTGCGCGAGCACGGGGTCGGGCCGCGGTGCGACGAGTTGGCGCAGACCCTGCGGCGGCTCCGCGAGCGCGGCGAGGTCCGTGAGGACGTCGACCTCGACACCGTCGTGACCCTCTGCTTCGGCAGCTACTTCGCGGACTACCTGCGCACCGGGGGATCCGGTGCGGACATCCCGGACCGCCTCGTCGACACCGTCTGGCCCGCCATCGCGGTGCGCCCCGCCGGCTCCGGCTGATCCGGCCGGGCGCGGCGCAGGCCGGGGCGGTCCAGGGCGCGGGCAGGCGACTTCCGTTGGTGTTACGGTGAATATTTGTAACGTAACCGCCGCTCGCGCCCTGGGAGTTGACCGGTGGACGTCTACGAAGCGCTCTACACGACCCGGATCATGCGCCATGAAGCCGGATCCCCTCCCGATGGAGAGCCGGTGCCGGATCCTGGACGCCGCCATCCGGGCGCCCAACGGCGGCAACACGCAACGCTGGCACTTCCTCGCCGTGGACGACCCCGGGCTCAAGGCGAGGCTCGCCGAGCTCTACGCGTCCTGCCGGCAGCGGGAGTACGCCGACATCGAGGCCGGCCGGCTCGGTACGGCACCGCACGAGGACCCCGCACGGCGGGCGAAGTCCCTGGGGCGCATCAAGAGCTCCGGGGACCACTTCGTCGAGCACTTCGCCGAGATCCCCCTGCTGGTCTTCGTCTTCGCGGTGGACGACCACGGCGGCGCGAACATCTACCCGGCCATCTGGAGTTCGCTGCTGGCCGCGGGAGCCGAGGGCATCGGCGGCGTGCTGACCACGGTCCTGCGCTACGAGGCCGACACCGTCCGCGACCTGCTGGGCGTGCCCACCGCGGACGGCTGGCGGATGATCGCGATGCTGGCGTTCGGGTATCCACTGGGCCGCTGGGGGGTCGCCGCCAACCGGCGTCCGGTCCACGAGGTCTCGTCGCGCAACCGGTGGGGCGCGTCGTTCGGGGCGCGGGTGCCCGAGCCCCTGTGGCCGCCGGACGCTGACGGTGCCCGCATCGAGCTGGACGACCCGGCTGCCTGAGCGGGACGGCGCAGCCTCGCGTCAGCCCGCGGGCGGACACTGCACGGCCACCAGCGCCACGTCGTCGTTGAGCCGCCCGTCCGTGTGGCGGAGCAGGTCCGCCAGGACTTCCTGGAGCAGGGATTCCGGGTCGCACACGGCCGTGTCCCGGGGGATCCCGAGGTCGGCCACGGAGTAGAAGGCGCCCGAGCGGTCCCGGGCCTCGGCGAGGCCGTCGGTGTAGAGCAGGAGCAGGTCGCCCGGGGCGAGCGGGAAGCGGTCCACGCGGTACGCGGCGGGGTCGAGGCCGGCCAGGCCGAGCGGCGGCGCGGGCGCCGGGCCCGCGAGGGCGGTGATGCGGCCGTCGCGCAGCAGCAGCGGCAACGGGTGCCCGCAGCTGACCGTGCGCACGAGGCCCCCGCCGGCCGGGAACTCCACCAGCAGTGCGGTGATGAACCGCTCCGGCGCGTCGGCGTCGGCCTCGGACGCCTCGACCACGTGCCGGCGCACGCTGCCCTCCAGCGCCGCGGCCAGGCCGGGCAGGGTGGGGTGCTGGTGCACCGCCTCGCGGAAGGCGCCGAGCAGCGCCGCCGTGTCGTCGAGCGCCTGCAGGCCCTTGCCCTTGACGTCACCGATGAGGAGCCGGGTGCCGTACGGCGTCCGTGCCGCGGCGTACAGGTCGCCTCCGACCTCGGCCATCGTCTCGGCCGCCCGGTACACCGAGGCGACCCGCAGGCCCTCGATCCGCCGGGGGAGGGGCCGCAGGACGACCTGCTGCGCCGCCTCGGAGATCGCCCGCAGCTGGCTCGCCTCCCGGCGGTTGCGGTCGCGGGTGCTGCAGAACGCGATGAGGAAGACGGAGACCACCAGCAGGGCCGCGACATGCGTCGGCAGGACGGGGGAGCGGAGCAGCCCGTCGTGGACGTCGCAGGTCACCGCGGCCACCAGTGACAGCGCGGCCACCCCGGTGGTGGCGCGCGCCGTCGAGATCGCCGCCGTCAGGGCGGGCGCGGCGATGAGCAGGGACGCCAGGTGCACGTCGGAGGGCGCGACGAAACCGATCGTCGTGATGATCAGCACGAGTGCGACGGGGGTGCCGGCCTCGGACAGCCGCCATGCCCGCCAGGACCTGGACCGCTTCAGCCCGCGGAGCGCCGTACGGCCATGGGTGTGATGACTCCCCGCACGCTTGATGGGCTCGTGCACGGGCCTCGCCTCCTCGACCGGCCCGCCGCCCCACGACGGGGGAGACGAGTCAGAGCGGACAATTCATTACAGATAGGAACTGTAACGCTGATCGGCGTGCGGGGACTCCGTCCGGTCGTTTAGTTACAACCATTGACGATAACGAAATCCGCTGTCACCCTGGCACCGACGGGGTGCGACGGCCACCCCGGGTGCCGAGGAGGACGGACGATGGATCACCGACGGGAGCTCATCGAGCGCAGCATCCCCTTCCTGGAAGCGGTCAGGAACCGCACCGCGGGCAAGGAACTCGAGGACTGGCTGAACGGCACCCACGGCCCGCGCAGCGAGCTGTACGGGCACCTCTCGCGCCTGATCAAGCTCGGCGTCGAGGAGGGCTGGGCCGCGAACGCCGAGGTCGACGGCCCGAACTACCGGCGCAGCCTCATCGCACCGCCCTCGGCGGAGACGCAGTACTTCAGCATCACCGCGGTGTACATGAACAGCCATGCCCGCTACCGGGGCCAGTACCACGCCCACCCCTACGGCGAGATCAACCTCGTGGCGCCCGTCGACCGTGACGCGCAGCTCGCCGGCCCCAGCGGCTGGCAGGGGCCGGGCTGGACCGCCCCCGCCCCCGGCAGCCACCACTACCCCGAGGTCCGCGGCGGCGCCCTCATCGCGCTGTTCTACCTGCCCGCGGGGCGCATCTCGTACGACATCACCGCACCGCGCGGCCACTGACCGATCGTTTCAGGATGACATGCGGGGTCGTCGGAGGCAGATGATGCCGCAGCACTCGGCGGTACGTGTCGTAGTACGGGATCGTTGCTCGGGTTCCCGCGGCGGGCATTGCGTCCTCGACCTGCCGCCGTCCCCGCAGTGACGCCTGACGACAGCTCAGCTCGGCTGGCCGGTGGGCATGATCGTGACCTGCTGGAGGTTGACGTGCGCCGGCTGGGAGACGAGGAAACCGACGGTACGGGCGATGTCCTGGGCCGTCAGCCACTCGATCGTCTCCTTGGAGCCCGCCAGCCACTCCAGGGCACCGGAATCGGTCACATGGCTCTGCAACTCCGTGCCGACGATGCCAGGCTCGATGGCCGACACTCGCACGTTCTTCGGACCGAGCTCCGTGCGCAGGTGGCGCGACAAGTGCGTGACGTAGGCCTTTGTACCCGAGTAGACGGCGAAGTTGGGGAAGATGTTCTGCGCGGCGATCGACGAAGTGTTGACCAGGTCGCTGACGCCACGCTCGGCAGCCGTCTCGACCAGCTGCGGAACAAACGCTCCGATGATGTGCATCAGGCCGGTGATGTTCAGATCGATCTGCTGCTGCCACTGGTCGGTGGCGAGCTCCTCGATCGGGGCCGGCAGCATCACACCCGCGTTGTTGAACAACAGGTCGGCGCCGCCGAAGTCGTTCTTCACCTTGTTGGCAGCGGCACGCACCGCCTGCGCGTCGGTCACGTCCACCGGGATCGCCAGGGCGGTGCCGCCTTGACCCTCGATCCGCGAAGCCAGGACGGCAAGCCGGTCCTCGCGGCGGGCCAGTACTGCCACCTTCGCACCCAGTGACGCCAGGTGCTCGGCAGTCGCTTCCCCGATGCCGCTGGAAGCGCCGGTGACGACGGCGACACGGCCGGCCAGGGGCACGGCAGAGGATTTCGAGGTCATAGCGGTACCTTCCCGTGATCGTTTAGGAGCGGCAAGCCGACATGCCGCGGCACTTCCCCCTTGCGCGCCCACTCATCGACGACGTCACCGCCGTCCTCGTCCTGCGCGCCCACGACTGCGAGGTGCCCGTCGTATGGGCCGCCATCGGCACGGTCCTCCGCGTCGCCAGGGGTGCGGTGCGCTCCCCGTCGCGCTCGGCGACGGCACCTGGCTCACCCTGGCCGCGGACGGCACCACCCTCAACCGCTGGGCCCCGCACCGCCGGTGACCAGCGGGGCCGGTCCGACCCCGCCGGGTCCGCGCAGGTCGGCGGCCCTACCATGTGCGTCATGCACAGAAGTGGGCGAGCGGTGAGCGCCCGGCCGTACGCACCCTGGCGGTGAACCCATGCAGCAGAACGTCCCGGACCCGGCCGAGACGGCCACGTCGTTCACGGAACTGCTGACCCTGGAGCGGCTGGAGGAGAACCTCTACCGCGGCTTCTGCCACGCCGGGATGCCGTTGCGGGCCTTCGGCGGCCAGGTCGCGGCGCAGTCGCTGATCGCGGCGGGCTCGACCCTGCCCGCCCCCGACCTGCTCGTCCACTCCCTGCACGGCTACTTCATCCGCGCGGGCCGTACCGACCGGCCCATCGTCTACGAGGTCGACCGGACCCGGGACGGACGCTCCTTCGCCACCCGGCGGGTGGTCGCGATCCAGGACGGCGAGGCGATCTTCAGCCTCTCCGCCTCCTTCCACCGCCCGGAGGACAGCGACGAGCACCAGGCGGACGCGCCCGAGGCGCCCGGGCCCGAGGGACTACCCGAGCTGTGGGAGCTCGGACGTGCCCGGCGGGGAGCGTCCGTCTTCGAGGCCGTCCTGGAGTCCCGCTGCGTGGGCGACCCCGACAAGGGACTGCCCAGCATCGGGCAGGGGCCGCGCCAGCAGTTGTGGGTCCGCACCCGCGACGCCCTGCCCGGAGGGCCGTTGCTGCACGCCTGCGCCCTGACCTACTTCTCCGACATCCGGCTGCTCGCGACGGCCGGCCTGCCCTACGCCGACCACCCCGGCGTGCGGCAGGCCGCATCGCTCGACCACGCCGTGTGGTTCCACCGGCCGTTCCGCGCCGACGAGTGGCTGCTGTTCGCCATGGAGAGCCCGACGTACGCGTCGTCCCGGGGCCTGGCCCGGGGTCAGTTCTTCACCCGGGACGGCCGCCTGGTCGCCTCCGTCGTGCAGGAGGTGCTGTACCGGCGGCGCCCGCCCCGCTGAACGGCCGCCCTCCGAGGAAGGAACGACACGATGCAGCAGCCGCCCGACCGTCCGACCGTCGAGGCCTGGGAGGCCCTCGGCGGCGTCCCCGAGCGGGCGGAACACGTGGCGTACCGGGAGGTGGCCGGGGTGCTGCCCGCCCGGCTGCCGGTACGCCGGATGGCCCGGGCCACGGTCGGGGTCTGCTCGCTCGCCGCGGCCGAACTGCTCGCGCTGCGCTCCGGCGGGCCGCCGCCTGCGGTGCTGGTCGACGAGGGGGCGGTGGCCACCGCGTTCGTGAGCGAGCGGCACCTGCGGATCGACGGCCGGGCGGCCACGTCCTTCGCTGCGCTGTCCGGCTTCTGGCGCACCGCGGACGGCTGGGTGCGCACCCATGCCAACTACCCGCACCACCGAGCCCGGTTGACCGCCGCCCTCGGCCTTCCCGACGGTGGTGACGGCGGCGACGAGGACGCACTGGCCCGACGGCTGGCGGAGGAGCTGGCCGGGCGCAAGGCCGCGGAGGTCGAGGAGACCGTCTACGCGGCGGGCGGGCTGGCCGTCGCCGTACGGGATCCGGGCCCGGCGGCGCGGCCGCTCGTGGAGACCGAGCGCACCGACGACGCTCCGGTGCGCCCCCTGCCTCCGGCGGGGCTGCCCGCGGCGGATGTCCGCGTGCTCGACCTGACGCGGGTCATCGCCGGACCGGTCGCCACGCGCACGCTGGCGCTGCTGGGCGCGGACGTCCTGCGGGTGGACAGCCCCCGTCTGCCGGAGGACGAGTCGGCCCACGCCGACACCGGCTTCGGGAAGCGGTCGGCGCGGCTCGACCTCTCCGGTCCCGACCGGACGGTCCTCGAGGACCTCCTCGCCTCCGCCGACGTGGTCGTGACCGGCTACCGCCCCGGCGCACTGGACCGCTTCGGCCTCTCGGCGGAGGCGCTGCGCGAGCGGCGGCCGGGGCTGGTCGTCGCCCAGCTCCGCGCCTGGGAACGGTCAGGTCCCTGGGCGGGGCGGCGCGGCTTCGACAGCCTGGTGCAGGCGCGCTGCGGCATCGCCTCGATCGAGGCCGGACCGGACGGCCGTCCGGGCGTCCTCCCCGCGCAGGCCCTCGACCACGGCACCGGCTACCTGCTGGCCGCGGCGGTCCTGCGCGCCCTGGCCGACGCCCGCCGCCACGGCGGCGGAAGGCTGCTGCGGCTGTCGCTGACGGCCACGGCCTCCTGGCTGACGCACGGCATCGGCCCGGGCGACGCGCAGACCGGAACCGGAACCGGTGGGGACCACGACCCCACGAGCCGGCTCGCCGTCGCCGACTCCGCCTACGGATGCCTGGTCCACGCCCTCCCGCCCCTGGGCTACCACGGCGCCCCGGCCGACTGGACCCGCCCCCCGGGGCGCTGGGGCACGGATCTTCCGGTCTGGCGGTGAACCACCCGGACCCCGGGTGAACCCTTCGCCCGGGGGCGGGCGGTGGCCCCCGGGCGCGCGGAGCATCCGCACCGCCACTACGATGCCCCGGCTCGAGATGATCAAGGGGAGGGGCGACATGCGGACAGGCCGAGGAAGACCGTGCCCGCAGTGCGGGCAGCGGCTGACGGAGGACGACCGGTTCGTCGTCTGGTGCGCGGCGTGCGACTGGAACGTGCGGGGCGGGAACGAGGACGACGAGGAGCACGACGGACCCGTCGACGCGTTGCGCCGGCGCCTGTCGCGGGCGTACGGCGAGGAACTGTTCGCCAGGATGACGTCGGAACGGCCGCCGAGGCCCGGCCGGGGCGCGGCGTACGTCGGCGCCTACGCGATCGCCGGCCTCGTGCACCTGCTGACGCTGGCCGTGGCCGCCGCAGGTGTGTGGCTGCTGGTGACGGGCTGGCGGGCGATCATCCCCGCCGTGCTGGGCGTCCTGTTGCTGGGCCTGGCATGGCTGATGCGTCCACGGCTGGGGCGGAGGCCGCGGCACGGGGACCAGCTGCACCGGGCGGACGCGCCCGCGCTCTACGCGCTGCTGGACGAGGTGGCCGACGCCCTCGGAGCGCCACGGGCGGACGTCGTCGTGGTGGACACCCAGGTCAACGCCTCTGTCCAGGCGGTCGGCCTGCGCCGTCGCAAGGTGCTGACGATCGGCCTCGGGCTGTGGGAGGTGCTGACCCCGCAGCAGCGGGTCGGCCTGCTCGGCCACGAGTTCGGTCACTTCGTCAACGGCGACACCAGCCAGACGCTCGTCATAGGCTCCGCTCACCGCACGCTCGTCGAGTGGTACGTGCTGCTGCGTCCGCAGCAGGACACCAGCGGCCTGGGAATGATCGAGATCGCCGCACGACTGTTCATGTTCGTACCCGCCTCCGCCGTGCTGCTGCTCCTGCACGTCCTGGCACACCTGACCCTGCGCGCCAGTCAGCAGGCCGAGTACCTCGCGGACGACCTCGAAGCGCGGATCGGTTCGACGGAGGCTGCCATCGGGGGGCTCGACGTCCTGCTGCTCGCCGACGCCATCTCCTTCTGGCTCGACCAGCAGTACGTCACCGCAGGCACCGTGCACCGCGCCACACGGGGCGCCGACAGGGAACCCGACGAGGCGGTCTGGAAACGGCTCAAGGAGTACGTGGGGTCGATTCCCGCGCATGAGCTGGAGCGGCGGCGCCGGCTGTCCGCCCTGACCGCCCACGTCGAGGACCAGACGCACCCGCCGACCCACCTGCGCCGCGCCGCAGTCGAGCGCCGGGAGCACCATCCGGCCGCCGTCGTGCTGGACGTCGCGCGGAACAAGGAGGTCGACGCCGCGCTGGACCCGGCCCGCCGCCGGCTCGGCCGGGAGGTCCTGCGCGGCTGAGCGACCCCCGGGTTCAGGCCCGGCCGCCCCGCTCCAGGGGGATCCTCTCGCCCGCCTCGACGGCGAACGGCAGCCGGTTGCCGGCGGGCGGGAGGGGGCAGGTGGCGAGGTCGGTGTACGCGCAGGGCAGGTTGGCCGCACGGTTGAAGTCCAGGCTCACCCCGCCCCCGGCGTCCGGCGGGTCGATCTGCAGGGAGCGGTTCGCCGCGTAGGTGGTCACCCCGGACGTCGCGTCGGTGAACAGCGCCATCAGGCCGCCCGGCCGCGAGCCGTTGAAGACGGTGAGCCGGTACGTCGCGCCGTCCACGTCGAACTCCACCTGGCCGGGGGAGTCGTAGACATGCTCCAGGCCCTCGACCGTCGCGCCCACGGTCACCGGACGCGGGGCGTCGTAGGGCACGAATCGGCCCTCGCGGACCCAGCGGGGATCGGGCGCGTAGGCGGGCGTCCCGGTGAAGCCGGTGCGCAGCGGGTTGCCGGGGTGGCGTGGGCGCAGGATGTCGTGTCCGCCGCGCTTGGCGACCTCGACGACGGCGTCGCCGAAGCCGGCGTGGACACCGTCGCGCTCGCCGATGACGCCGAAGTCGTACCGGCCTCGTACCGGCGTGCCGTCGACGGTCAACTCCTCGCCGTCGCCGAGCTCGACCACCACATGGCCGTCGGCGACCGACCAGGTGCCGGGGGCGTCCTCGAAGCGTTCCGGTCGCGGTCCCAGCCAGCGCAGGCTCGTGATCGCCAGGAAACCGTGCGGACCGGCGAGCACCTCCTCCTTGCCGCGGTGCCAGCGCTCCCACTGCTCGGTGAAGCCGGTGCGTTCGACGTCCTGAGCGGTCATGTCCGCTGCTCCCTCGCGTGGCGGTGTACTTCTCCTCCCCGTACAACCGCCGCGGCCCGCGGAGTCATCCCGGTGCCCCCGACGCAGCGGCCCGCCCGGTCGGCGTGCGAGGACGACCGGGCGGGCTCCGCTTCCCAGGCTGCCCCGTGGGTGATCGCCGCGCAGGCCGGAGGCCGTCGCGATTGCGCCGGACGGGGTGGGGGCGCCGCGTGTCGGGAGCGCGGCGTCAGGACGGGCGGGGGTCAACCTCCCTGCCGCGTAGGGAGGGTGCGCGCGGCGGACTCGTGCCCCTCGCGTACGGACGTCGGATCAGGGCGTGACGAGCTGCCGCACCGACTCCACGACGACCCGCCTGCGCTCCGGTGCCGGGACCAGGGAGCGGACGTCCTCCCCTTGGCGCTGCCACATGTTGGCCACGACGAGGACGAGGGCGAGGAGTTCGCCCGCGCCCATGCGGTCGGTGACGGTGCCGCGCCGCTGCGCGTCCTCGACCGCGGCGACCTTGTCGGCCATGGACGCGGCCACGACGGGCCGGACCTCGCGGCCGTCGCCGCGTTCGAGGGCGTACCAGGCCACGAAGCGCATGACCTCGGGGTGGTCGAGGGCCGCGTCGTGGAGGCGGCCGGCGTAGCCGGGCAGGTCGTCGGCGTCGATGGGGATGCCGGCCACGGCCTGTTCGACGACGGCGTCGTAGACGGCCTCGAACAGGCCCTCCTTCCCGTCGAAGAAGGAGTAGGTCAGGCCGGGGCTCACCCCGGCGCGTCCGGCGATCCGGTCGACCCGCGCCCCGGCGACGCCGTACTCGGCGAACTCGGTCAGCGCCGCCTCCAGCAGCAGCCGCCGCTTCAGCTCCGGATCACGTGTGCGCATGCACGCATCCTCGGCTATTGAACGTTCGCGCTCTTCGCCGACCTGGTCAGGAGCAGTGGCGGAGGGCCGGTCGCGGACGTCGGATGCGGACCCGGGAGGATCACGGCCCACCTGAACGGACTGGGTGCGGACGCCTTCGGGATCGACCTGTCGCCCGCGATGATCCAGGTGGCCACGCGCGAGCACCCCGGCGTGCGGTTCGACGTCGGTTCCATGACGGACCTTGACCTCCCCGACGGCTCGGTGGCGGCCCTGGTCGCGTGGTATTCCCTGATCCACGTCCCCGACGACGCGGTCGGCGCCGTCCTCACGCACTTCCGGCGGGCCCTGCGGCCGGGCGGCCCGCTGCTGCTGGCCTTCCACGCAGGCGAGGGGACGCGACTGAAGACGCAGGGCTACGGCGGCCACCCGATGAAGGTCCGGGTCCACCTGCGGCGGCCCGACCGGATGGCCGCGTGGCTCGGCGACGCCGGTTTCACCGTGGAGGCCCAGATGACGCTCGCCTCGGCCGAGAGCAGGCTCGGGGGGATCCTCTTCGCACGCCGCGACGGGTGAGTTCAGTGCTCGCGGTTTCCGCACTCGGCGTCGTAGAGGACGCCCCCCGGCGACAGCACGCCGTACGGCGCGTGCGCCAGTCGTACGTAGGCCGCGCCGGAAGCATCCGCCGTCAGCGACTCGATACGCACGGGCGGAAACGTCTTCGCCGGCTCCGTCGTGTGCACTTCTGCTTCGGCCGGTGTGTCGAAGGGCTCGCCTTCGAGGACCGCCAAGGCGGTCGTGGTGCCGTCGGGTTGCGGCTCGGACTCCTCGACGGCCAGCCGCCAGTGCAGTGCGGCCTGCGCCAGTAGGTGCTTCCCGTGGATGCCGTGGGCGAGGAGGGCGCCGGCACGGCTGCGGATCTGCCGCGCGATGGCGCAGCAGAGCGGGACGTCGGTGCCGTAGGGCGTGTCCACGCGGTTGTGGCCGGCGAGCGGGGAGAAGCACAGTGCGTCGAACACAAGCGAGAGGGCCACGTCCTTGATGCGCGGGCGCCGGCCGTGCTCGACGAGGTCCAGCAGGACCGCCGTGGCGGGGTAGGCCGCGGGGAACACCATGGCGGCGTGCCCGCAGGTGAAGCCGCGGTCCCCCAGTGCCGCCGCCGCACTCCCCGTCTCGTTGGCCGTGGTCGACACGGTCAGCCGCCGCAGCGCGTGGCGACCCGTGCGGGTTCGTCGCCCGGTTACGACGTCGGGTTGGGTATCGCCGACCAGTCCACGGCGTCGATGGCGTCCAGGATCACGTCCGCATTGTGCCGGACCAGGTGAGGTCAGAGGGTCAGCGCACGCTCCAGCGCGGCCCGGTCCGCCGGTGCGCCGTGTGCGGGGAGCACGAGCTCGACCGGGAGGGCGAGCAGCGGCCGCAGGCGCTGGACCACCTGCTCGCGCGTGACGCCGTCCCGCAGCCGGTCGTTGATCTGCAGCCCGCGGCCGAAGTCGACCAGGGTGTCGCTGGGGATGACGGCCCGCACACGGCCGTCCCACAGAACCATGTCGTTGTGCTCCCTCCCGGCGAACGCCTCGATCCCCGCCGGGAGTCGGTCGCCCGCGGCGTACAAGTGGCCATGGCCGCCGTCACCGGTGTGCAGCCAGGCGAGGTCGGGGCTGCCGTCACCGGCCTGTTCGCGCGTGACGCCGAACTTCCGTACGAGGTCGTCGGCGGTGTCGGGCGGGGGAGTGAACACCGGTGCGTCGAGGCCCTCGACCAGACCCCGTGCGTCGCGCTCGTGCCAGGGAGCGGTGAGCACCACGACCGGATCCCGTTCGGCGGCGAGCGCGAGCAGCCCGGCCGGAACGGACAGCGGGTCGAGGAGGAGCAGCCGGGTGCCGTCGTCGACGGCGTACGACGACACCTCCCGCGGCCACGGCTCGTCCGGCGTCCATTCCGGATGCGGCGTCTGCCAGTGCCAGACGCCGGTTGCGACGTCACGCATGCGCGGACCCTACCGGCACACCCCGCCCGGGCGCCGGGGTCAGTGGCCCGCGGCCGGGTCCAGGTTGCGGGTGAAGAAGCCGGCGAGCTTCTGGACCGCGGGGTCGACGTACCGCTCCCGGTCGTAGAGGTCGACGTGGCCGGCGCCGTCGATCCAGTGCAACTCCTTGGGGCCGGTGGCGCGCTGGAACGCGTCGACGCTCATCCAGGCGGTGACCGCGCGGGACCCCACGACCATCAGCAGGGGGCGCGGGCCCATGAGCGGCACGGGGGCGAAGGCGTCGAAGGCCGCCATCCTGTCGATGCTCGACCAGGTGAAGAAGTCGGCGGCCCGGGGGTGCCGGGCGCGCGGGGTGCGGTAGTAGTCGAAGCCCTCGACGCCGTGCTCCCCGCCCAGTGCGCGGGCCTGGTCCGCGGTGTCGGGGAACAGGGTCAGGACGGGCGGCTCCTCGCCGCGGGCCTCGGCGGTACGTGCGCCGGCAGCGGCCTCCAGCATGCCCTGGAACACGGCCGCGTCCTGGGTCCCGTCCGCCCCCAGGCGGAACTGGCGGGAGACGTCGACCGCGCTGACGGTGCCGACGGCCTTGATCCGCCGGTCACCGGCCGCCGCGGGAAGGACGTAGCCGCCGGAGGCGCAGATGCCCAGGGCGCCGATGCGTCCGGCGTCGACGTCGTCGCGGGTGGTGAGGTAGGAGACGGCCGCCTTGAGGTCCTCCACCCGCTGGGCGGGGTCCTCCAGGCCGCGGGGTTCGCCGCCGCTCTCGCCCTGGTGCGCCGCGTCGAAGGCGAGCGTGACGAAGCCCTTCTCGGCCAGGCGCCGCGCGTAGAGACCGGCGGCCTGCTCCTTCACGCCGGTGCCGGGGTGGCCGACGACGACCGCGGGCCGCGGGCCCCGCGCGGCGGGGGCGTCGTGGGAGTGGTCGGGGGTGTAGAGGTGGCCGGCGAGCGGGATGCCGGCGCTGTCGAAGGTGACGGTGGTCTTGGCCACAGGGTTCTCCGTGTTCGCTGTCGTGGCGGGCCGCGCCCGTTCGGCGGGCCCTCTGCCGCCCGGGACCGTGCCGGGCACTTTCGACCCTCCGTCCTGGCCGGGGTGGGCAAAAGAGGCGGGTTCCTGCCGGGGAAGAAACGTGCCCCCTCACAGCAGGGGGAGTGCGCGGGAGAATGGGGCACATGACTGCGGCATCTGGTCCTCGCGAACTCGGAGCCTTCCTGAAAGCCCGCCGGGCGCAGCTGGCACCGGACGAATGCGGTCTGCCGCCGGCGGATTCCGGGCGCAAGGTCGCGGGTCTGCGCCGTGAGGAGGTCGCGCAGCTCGCCGCGATCAGCGTCGACTACTACACGCGGCTCGAGCAGGGCCGCGTCCGGGCGTCGGCTTCGGTCCTCGCCCCGCTGGCCCGTGCGTTGCGCCTCGACGAGGACCAGCAGAGGTACCTGTACGAGCTCGCCGGCAAGGCCGACGCGCAGCCGCGGCGCCGCCGTCCCGCGCAGGGCGTGAGGCCCGCGATGCGGCGTCTGCTCGACCAGCTCTCGGCGACGCCCGCCGTCGTCCTCGGCAAGCGGCTGGACGTCCTGGCCTGGAACGACGCCGCCGCGGCCCTGTACACCGACTTCTCGGCGGTCCCGCCGGGCCGGCGCAACTACGTGCACCTGCTCTTCACGCACCCGACCGTCCGCGGCATGCACCGGCAGTGGGAGCACGACGCCCGCGACGCCGTCGCCGCCCTGCGCATGCAGGCCGCCGCTGAGTCCGACGATCCCGAACTGGCGCGTCTCGTCGGTGAGTTGTCGGTCCAGGACACCGACTTCCGCACCTGGTGGGCGGAGCACCGCGTCATCACCACCAGCTACGGCACCAAGCACTACCGGCACCGGATGGTCGGTGACCTCACGCTCGACTGCGACACGTGGAGCAGCCCCGACGGCTCGGGTCAGCGCCTCATGGTGCTGACCGCAGAGCCCGGCAGCCCGTCGTACGACGCCCTGCGCATCCTGGCCTCGTGGACGGCCGGGCAGCCGGTCGCGGACGAGGCCGGGGACCGGGCAGGCCGGCGGGGCGGGATCGACCCGCCCCGGCCAGGGTGTCTCTGAGCCTGCGTCAGCCGTCCGCACCGGACGCACCGGAAGCACCGGATACACCCGACGCGCCGGACGCACCGGCGAGCGACGCCCGGACCTGCCGGGCGAAGCCGGCGACGGTGTAGTCCGCGGGAAGACCGTCGATCAGCACGAGGTCGGAGATCGCGTTGCGGGTGCGCAGCGGCAGGATCTCCTGGTACTCGGGGGAGTTGTACCAGTCCTGGGCCGCGGCCCGGTCGGGGAACTCCAGGAGGACGACCAGGCCGGGCCATGCGCCCTCCACCACGGTCGGCTCGCCGTTCGCGAGCCACGTGCCGCCGTAGGGCCGCAAGGTGGCGTCGACGCGCTCCAGGTAGGTCAGGCCCTCGTCGTTCGGGATGCCGCCGGGGATGCGCAGGTGGTTGATCAGGTACGTGCTCATGTCTGGCCTTCCGGGGTGGGTGCCGTCGCCGGTCGTCGTGACCAGGCGACGTGACGGACCGGCCGGATCGCCGTGCGACGCGCCGCACGGACGCCGGGATGCGTCCCCGCGGGTGAGGCGACTGGTCCCCTCACCCCCAGGAACAGTGGGGCACTGCCACCGGCGCCCCACGCCGCGCACAGTGGAGGGCGGCCGGAGCCGACCGGTTCGTCACCCCCCACACCAATGCGCGAAAGGTGCGACACATGAGCAACGCCCGGAATCTCCCCGGTGGTGCGCTGCGGCTCGCGGACGACCTCGTCATCAGCCGCATGGGCTACGGCGCCATGCAGCTGGCTGGTCCCGGGGTCTTCGGCCCGCCGAAGGACCGCGACCAGGCCCTCGCCGTGCTGCGGGAGGCGGTCGAGCTGGGGATCACCCACATCGACACCAGCGACTTCTACGGTCCCGCGGTGGTCAACGAGCTGATCAGGGAGGCGCTGCACCCCTATCCGGACGCCCTGCGCATCGCCACCAAGGTCGGCGCACGCCGCGACGCCACCGGCGGCTGGATCCCCTCCCTGGAGCCCGACGACCTGAAGGCCCAGGTGCACGAGAACCTCCGCCGCCTGCGACTCGACGCACTCGATGTGGTGTACCTGCGCCTCGGCTCCGTGGGGGGCACCGGCGACGACCCGATCGCCGAGGAGTTCGGCGCCCTCGCGGAACTGCGCGAGCAGGGCCTGATCCGGCACCTCGGTCTCAGCGGGGTCTCCGACGGCCAGCTGACCGAGGCGCAGTCCATCGCCCCCGTCGTGGCCGTGCAGAACCTCTACAACCTCGTCAAGCGGCAGGACGACGCCCTCGTCGACCGGTGCGCGGCCGAAGGCATCGCCTTCGCCTCCTTCTTCCCGCTCGGGGGCTTCACCACGTTCCAGTCGGACGGACTCGCCGGCGTGGCGGCCCGGTTGGGTGCCTCGCCGCAGCAGGTCGCCCTCGCCTGGCTGCTCCGGCGGTCGGCGACCACCGTCCTGATCCCGGGTACGTCCTCGCTCGCCCACCTGCGCGAGAACGTGGCCGCGGCCGCCCTGGAGCTGCCTGCCGACGCCGTCGCGGAACTCGACGGCATCGCCGGCTGAACGGCGCCCCACTCGCGCCACCCC
>NZ_JARAVO010000526.1:0-502 GCF_033792805.1 Streptomyces sp. PA03-1a | reverse complement strand
CGCCGGAGCCCCGTGGTGCCGTCAGGGGGCGTCACGGGGCTCCGGTGGGTGTGTGCTGCCGGCCGGTGGTGTGCCGGGGTCAGCCCTTGCGGGCGGTGACCTCCTCGGTCAGCTGCGGCACCACGGCGAACAGGTCACCGACCACGCCGTAGTCGACCAGCTCGAAGATCGGCGCCTCCGGGTCCTTGTTCACCGCCACGATCGTCTTCGAGGTCTGCATACCCGCCCGGTGCTGGATCGCACCCGAGATCCCCGCCGCGACGTACAACTGCGGCGACACCGACTTACCCGTCTGACCCACCTGATTGGTGTGCGGATACCAGCCCGCGTCCACCGCCGCACGCGACGCACCCACCGCCGCACCCAGCGAATCAGCCAGCGCCTCGATCACCGCGAAGTTCTCCGCACCACCCACACCCCGGCCACCGGACACCACGATCGCGGCCTCCGTCAGATCCGGACGCCCCGTCGCCTCCCGCGGCGTACGCGCCACCACCTTCGT
>NZ_JARAVO010000525.1:0-503 GCF_033792805.1 Streptomyces sp. PA03-1a | reverse complement strand
CTCCCGCCCGATTGCCCGGCGCGGTCAGTGACCGCCTCGCGCGGTCGTTGTGGGGTCGGTGGCGCGCCGGCGCACTCCCCCAGCCTTCGGCCGGGGGGACCCCCACCTCGGGGCTCGCGGTTTGGCCCTACGTCATTCGGCACCGGGTCCGCCGCTCATCGCTTCCCGGTGTGTTGGGGCGCATGACGGCCGGTGGGGGTGAGTAAGGCATCTGCGGCGACCCCGGACCGCCCACTCACCCCCAACCGGCCGTTGGCCGCCGCTCGATACGGAGGGGGCGGGGTCGTTGGGGGCACCCCCGGCCGAAGGCTGGGGAAGGGTGGGCGTTCTGGACGCTGATGTTGTGCGGCATCCGGGGTCTGACCTGGACCGCCCGCCATGCACATAAATATGCGGTCCAGAATGCCCAGCCCCGAAGGCCCTGACCCGGCCCACCATGCACGCGCGCAGCCCGCACCAACCGTGCCGGATGGGGGTCCCCCCGGCCGAAGGCTGGGGGAGGG
>NZ_JARAVO010000524.1:0-505 GCF_033792805.1 Streptomyces sp. PA03-1a | reverse complement strand
CGGACCCTGCTCACCGGCCACCACATCCACCGCATCGGTGATGATGCCCGACCCCAACCGCAACGCCAGCCGCGCCGCGACCTCCTTGCCCTCACCCGAGGACGGCACCAGCACCGCCACCGGACTCACCACCCGCGCAGCCGCCTCCAGCGCGTCCACCTTCGGCACCACCAGATACTGCGCGAACTCCGCCGCGTCATTGACCAGCACCCGGGTCGCACCATGCTCACCCAGCACACCCGCGGTCGCCTCCGCACCGGCACCCAACGCGAGGGCCACCGGCTCACCCAGCCGACGCGCGATCGTCAGCAACTCCAGCGTCGGCTTGCGGACCGCACCATCCACATGATCGACATAAACGAGGACTTCACCCATGGGACTACCTACTCCTGCGAACTCGATGGAAGACGCTTCAGATGAACTTCTGGCCCGCGAGGAACTCCGCGAGCTGCTTGCCGCCCTCGCCCTCGTCCTTCACGATCACACCGGCCGTCCGCGGCGGACG
>NZ_JARAVO010000523.1:0-515 GCF_033792805.1 Streptomyces sp. PA03-1a | reverse complement strand
GCGATGAATACCGCCTCCCACCAAGGCATTCGTGATCCTGGACGGCACGCTGCTGCCGATCGACCGGATCGCAGCCGACCGGCCCTTCTACTCCGGGAAACACAAGAAGCACGGCATGAACGTGCAGGTGATCACCGATCCGGCGGGGCGACTGCTGTGGGCCTCGCCCGCGCTACCCGGCGCGGTCCACGACAACAAGGCCGCCCGCAGCCACGGCATCATCGACGCCCTGGAAGAAGCCGGCGTGGAGTGCTGGGCCGACAAGGGCTACCGGGGCGCCGGCGGCACCACACGGCTGCCCTACTGGGGTCGCTGGGAAACGCTCTCCACAGGTCAGCAGGCCGTCAACCGCTCACACGCGAAGATCCGCGCGCTCGTCGAGCGGGCCATGGCCACTCTCAAAGCCTGGCGACTCCTACGCAAGCTCCGCTGCAGCACCACCCGCGTAACCAGCCTCGTCCAGGCCGTCCTCACCCTGCACCTGACCTGCTCAAACTGAGGTGGGAAACAGCTCA
>NZ_JARAVO010000522.1:0-520 GCF_033792805.1 Streptomyces sp. PA03-1a | reverse complement strand
GTGATGTGGCCGTCGCGGAGTTCCAGGACGCGGTCGGCGAGGGCGAGGAGCTGGGGGTCGTGGGTGGCGACGAGGGCGGTGACGCCTTCGCTGTGGACGACGGCGCGCAGGAGTTCCATGACGGCGCGGCCGGTGTCGGCGTCGAGCTGGCCGGTGGGTTCGTCGGCGATGATCAGGGCGGGGCGGTTGGCCAGGGCGCGGGCGATGGCGACGCGTTGTTGCTGGCCGCCGGACATCTCGCCGGGGCGCTGGTCGGCGTGGCCTTGCAGGCCGACCAGGGAGAGCAGGAGGGCGACGCGTTCTTCGCGTTCGCGGCGGGGGGTGTTGCGCAGTCGCAGGGGGACGCCGACGTTCTCGGCGGCGGTGAGGATGGGCAGCAGGCCGAAGGACTGGAAGACGAAGCCCATGCGGTCGCGGCGCAGGGCGAGCAGGTCGCGTTCGCCCAGGCCGCCCAGCGCGGTCCCGTCGACGGTGACGCGGCCGGCGTCGGCGCGGTCCAGGCCGCCGATGATGTTCAGCA
>NZ_JARAVO010000521.1:0-521 GCF_033792805.1 Streptomyces sp. PA03-1a | reverse complement strand
CGAATATTAACAACTGGATTTCCTCGGAAGTGTCCAATGTGTAAAAGAGAACGCTCCCAGAACGGCCTGCAGCTCGGCGAAACGCCGGACCTGCGACGTGCCTGCGGCCAGCTCGCTGAGCGCGTACGCCGTGGTCTTGAAGCCGTCCCCGTGATGGAACTCCGCACCCCAGGCACCGAGCCGCACCCAAGCCACCTCGTCCAGCCCCAGGCGGTGGGTGCCCCACGGATTGACCGCCACGATCCCGGCCGGGCCGACCTCGAGCCGGACCCTGTGGACGAACCACCAGAAGAACAACGAGACGCCGACGGCGAATCCCGACGACAGCCCGGCCGACCGGGCCGTCGCCGCTTCCGGCGAGGAGATCCAGCCGGCCCAGCCGACGAGCGCCTTCACGCCCAGGACCGCCGGGAGCAGGAAGCCCGCCGCACGAGCCGCCCCCCCCCCCCCCCCACCCCCCACCGGGGCCCCACCCTGGTCGCCCCAACCCTGACTCTTATAAACATCTCCGGGCCACCGAG
>NZ_JARAVO010000520.1:0-529 GCF_033792805.1 Streptomyces sp. PA03-1a | reverse complement strand
CCCGCGCCCCCTCCGCCAGCACCGCGCCGTGCCAGGTCACCACCAGCGGCGTACGGCGCCCGCTCAGCGCCATCGTGGCGAGCAGCCCGGCCCGCAGCCCGTGCGCATGCACCACGTCCGCCCCGGCGCAGGCCGCCCGCAACGCCGTCACCACGGCCGCGTCCGCCCTCGGTTGTGCGCGCCGCGTGATCTCGACCGGCGCGAACCGCGCTCCCGCCGCCCCGAACCCGTACCGCTCCTCGGCCTCGGCGGGCCCGCAGACCGTCACCTGTACGCCGCGCGCCACCAACCCGCCCGCCACGGAGGCGACATGGGCCCGCGCCGTCTCGCCCAGCACGTGGACGGCGTGCAGCTGCCCGTGCAAGGGGCTCGGTGAACTGCTCACGCGGGGTAGGACTCCTGACTCGGCATCGTGCGGAGGGGCGGCGGGGTCTGCTCCCTCAAGGATGCCAGGCCGATAGGCCATCCAGGGAGCGATGCCCCACCCCCACCCGGCCACACGTACGCGGGACCACCCTTACGAGTGCCC
>NZ_JARAVO010000519.1:0-529 GCF_033792805.1 Streptomyces sp. PA03-1a | reverse complement strand
CGGTGAGGCGCTGACGTCGCAGGACGTGAAGTACTCCTTCGAGCGCACCATCAAGATCAATGACGAGAACGGTCCGGCGGTGCTGCTGGACGCGATCAAGACGATCGACACGCCCTCGCCGGAGCGGGTGGTGTTCCACCTGAAGTACTCCGACGCGACGTTCCCGATGAAGATCGCCTCGGGTGCGGGTTCGATCGTGGACCACACGCAGTACCCGGCGGACAAGCTGCGCACGGACGGCAAGGCGACCGGTTCCGGCCCGTACAAGCTGGACTCCTACGAGGCCGGCGAGCAGGCGGTGTTCTCGGTCAACGGGGACTACCAGGGCACGGCGCAGATCCGTAACTCCGGTATGACGATGAAGTTCTTCGGTGACGAGCCGGCGCTGAAGAAGGCGGTGGAGGACGGGTCGGTGGACCTGGCCTACCGTGGTCTGGACTCGGCCGACATCGCCTCGCTGCAGAGCAGTTCGATAGCCGGCGACACCGGGATCCAGGTCGTGGAGGGCACCGGCGCCGAGGTCCAGCAC
>NZ_JARAVO010000518.1:0-560 GCF_033792805.1 Streptomyces sp. PA03-1a | reverse complement strand
ACGTGGCGGTCGAGCGCCGCCCGCACCAGGGCGGCCGCGAAGACCGCGTGGGCGGCCTTGGGCACCAGGGCCGCCAGCTCTTCCGGCCGAGCCGGAAGGCCGAGCCGCTTGGCGCCCTGCAGGGCCTTGTCGTCGAACAGGGGGCCCGTCTCCGGCCAGACCGCCTGTACCTCCCGCAGGAAGATCTCCACGCCGACCGGCCCGAGCCCGGGAACCTGGCGCAGTGCGCGCCGGATCTCGTCCGGGTCGCCGTCCGCCTCGTCCCGCAACCGGCGCAGGTCGCCGCCGTAGCGGTCAAGGAGCAGCTCCGCCCCGTCCCCCAGCTGCGTCGCCGTCCGTTCGTCGTAGCGCCGGTAGTGTCCCCTGCCCAGCGCGTCGACCCGCTGCTGCCAGGTGGCGTCGCGCATCCGGCGCGGGTCGCGCATGCCCGCGGCGAAGAGCTCGTGAGCCGCGTCAGTGGCCACGGACGCCTTGATCCGGGCACTGAGCAGGCAGGCTGCCACCAGCGCCTGGTAGAGCGGCTGCGGGGTGTTCTTCAGCTTGATGCCGGCGTCCTCGGC
>NZ_JARAVO010000051.1:0-43236 GCF_033792805.1 Streptomyces sp. PA03-1a | reverse complement strand
GTCGCCTACCGCAAGGCGAGCCCGCCGCCCGCCCCCGACGGCCCGAGCATCGTCCATCTCATGCTGCTGGTCACCGCGCCCGCGGTCCTGTCCGCCGCCGCGCTCAAGCCCCGCTCCCAAGCCCGCTCACGGAGGTGATCGATGTCGGACTGGCTCGTCCTGGCCATCGCGATGGCCGCGGCCTGCGCGGTCGTCCTGACCATCGTGGCCATCAACCACCGTCGCATCGGGGACGACGACGACCCCTCGGAGACCCCCGACGTCATCGAGTACATGACGATGATGATCGGCGTGGTGTACGCCATCGTCCTCGGCCTCGCCATCGCCGGCGTGTGGGAGGCGCGCGGCGGCGCCGAGGACACGTTGCACCGCGAGACCCAGGCCCTGCACGAGGTGCGCCAGCGGGTGCAGGTCTACCCCGCCGCCGTCCGCGACCAGGTGCGCGCCGACGTGGACGCGTACGTCTCCTACGTGGCGCACACCGAACTGCCCTACATGCTCAAGCACGGCGAGAACACCCAGCGCGGCTCGGAGCTCCTCGGCAAGGTGCGCCGCGACGTGACCGACTTCGAGCCGCGCACCCCGCTGGCCAACCAGGCGTACCAGCCGGTCGTGGACCAGGTCGCGGCCGCCGACGACGCGCGCACCGCCCGCGGCGAGAACGCCGGGCCGACCATGCCGGGGGTGGTGTGGTTCGGCCTGGTCACCGGCGCCCTCGTCGCGGTGGGGCTGATCTTCAGCCTGCAGATCAGGCGCTCCCGGCGCGAACTGCTCCTCGCCGGGCTCTACAGCGCCCTGATCGCCTTCCTGCTCTTCCTCATCTGGGACCTGGACGCCCCCTTCGGCCGGGACGCCGCCGAGGCGGCGGCGTACTTCACCAGCCTCTTCCCGCACATCGGGTGATCATTTCTCGAAGCTCGCGAAGTACGAGGCCGCCATGTCCTCCCCGCCGTGCCCGAGCTCGGCCGCGCGGCGGAAGCGCTCGGCGCCGGCCGCGGCCACGTCGAGCCGGACCCCCACGGACTCCCCCGCCTCCACGATCAGGCGGGCGTCCTTCTCCGCGGTCCGCACCGCGAAGCTGGGGCTGAAGTCCCCGGCCAGGATCGACGCCCCCTTCGCCTGCAGGTAGCCCATGTCGAGGGGGCCGCCGGAGACGGCCTTGAGGAAGTCCGCGGCGTCCACGCCAAGGCCCTTCGCCAGTGCGAGGGCCTCGGCCGTGCCGTGGGTGACGGTCAGCACCCAGCTGTTGATCACCAGCTTCAGCCGGCTGGCCGCGCCCTCGGCCGCGTCCTCCCCCACCCACACGGTGCGGCTGCCGATCGCGTCGAAGACCGGCGCCACGGTCTGCCGGGCCTCCTGCGGCCCGGCGGCCAGCACCAGGAGCTGCCCGTTCTCCGCGGGCTGCCGGGTGCCCAGCACGGGCGAGTCGAGGAAGACGACGCCGTGCTCGCGCGCGAACCGCGCGAACTCCCCGAGGGCGCCCACGCCCGCGGTGGTGGACTGCGCCCACACCGCGCCCTTGCGCAGCGCCGGCGCCGCCTGCCGCATGGTCTCGAGGGCGGAGTCCGCGTCGTGCAGGATCGTCAGCACCACGTCGGCGCCGTCCACCGCCTCCGCGGGGGTGTCGACGACGCGTGCGCCGTCCTTGCTGAGCGGCTGCGCCTTCTCCTTCGTACGGTTCCACACACGGACGTCGAGGCCGGCCTTGACAAGGTTGCGGGCCATCGCGGCACCCATGATCCCGGTGCCCAGGACTGCTGCTGAGGTGGTGTCGGACATGACTGCCACGGTACGACGGACCAATCCGAATCGCTCGCGGCGCCGAATGCCGGACGCGAGACTTGTCCTCGACACACGGAATCGAACGCTGGAGGTGTGGTGAGGGAACCGCTGCGGTTCGGCAGGCCCGCACGGCAGGGGCCGGACCTCTCGGAGCTGCTGCTCGCCGTCGCGCGCGGCGACCAGGAGGCCTTCGCCCGGCTGTACGACGCCGTGAGCGGACCCGTGCTCGGACTGGTGCGCGGAGTGCTCAGGGACCCCGCCCAGTCGGAGGAGGTGACGCAGGAGGTGCTGGTGGAGGTGTGGCGCACCGCCGCCCGCTTCCGGCCGGAGAAGGGCAGCGCGATGACCTGGGTGATGACCCTGGCCCACCGCAGGGCCGTGGACCGGGTACGGTCCGCCAGCGCGGCGGCGGACCGCGAGCACAGGGCTGCGCTGCTGGAGCGCACCCCCGCCTACGACGAGGTGACCGAGCAGGTGGAGGCCCGGCTGGAGGCCGAACAGGTGCGACGCTGCATGCGCACCCTCACCGAGGTGCAGCACCAGTCGGTGACCCTCGCCTACTACCGGGGGCTGACGTACCGGGAGGTGGCCGAGCTGCTGTCGCTGCCGCTGGGCACCGTCAAGACCCGGCTGCGGGACGGCCTGATCCGGCTGCGCGACTGCCTGGGGGTGACCGCGTGAGCACCGAGGCCGAGCTGCACACCCTCACCGGCGCCTACGCCGTCGACGCGCTGACGCGGCACGAGCGCGCGGAGTTCGAACGCCACCTCGCGGAGTGCGAGGCCTGCGCGCTGGAGGTGCGCGAGCTGGCCGCGACCGCCGCCCGCCTCGGGCTCGCCGCGGCCGAACCCGTCCCGCCCCGCATGAAGGACGACGTCATGCGGCTCATCGTCAACGTACGGCAGGAGCCTCCGTCGGTGCCCGAGCCGCCGCGCGCCGCGGCCCGTGCGATGCGCCGCCGCGCCTCGCAGCCCGCACGGCGCCGCGTCCGCTTCGCCCTGGCGGCCTGCCTCGCCGCCGCCGCGATCCTGGGCGGGGTCGCGGTCTGGCAGCAGCAACAACTCGGCGACCTGCGCCAGGAGAACCAGCGGACCCAGGCCCAGGCGGATCAGATCTCCCGGGTCCTGGCCGCGCCCGACGCCGTCACCACCTCCGCGAAGCTCGCGGGCGGCGCCGGCGGCACGGTCGTCGTCTCCCGCAGCCAGGACCGCGCGGTCTTCTTCGCCCACGGCATGCCCGCGCTGAGCGGCGACCGGGTCTACCAGCTCTGGTACGCCGACGGCGGCACGATGCGCTCCGCGGGCCTCATGCCGAAGCCGTCCGGCGGCGACACGACCCAGGCTGTCCTCCTCCGGGGCAACGTCGACGGCGCCTCCGGCATGGGCATCACCGTCGAACCCGCCGGCGGCTCCCCGCAGCCGACCTCCGACCCCCTGGCCCTGATCAACTTCCCGGCCTGACGCCACCGCGCACCGCCGCGCACCGCTCCGTTCCGCACCCCGTCCGGTGCGGTGCGCGGCGGCGGGCCGGCCGGGCCGAAGGTCCTGGGCGGCCGCTGTGGCATGGGTCACCGCGCCGGGCTCCCGCCGTGCCCCCGGGGCCGCGGCGGTTCGCGAACGCCCTGCCCCCACCGGCCATCCAGCCGAAGGCACGGCTTCGCCCGCGGCATGGCACCCCAGCCGGACCCCGGACAGCGCCTGCCCCCGGAGGACACCGCCACACGTGCACCCGCACAACCACCCCGTGACGGCACGGCACCGCCTACCGAAGCTCGGGGAGCTCCCGTCCCCGAGGGCAGCCGGCCGAGGACCGGGCGAGCCCCGCCTCCGGGCGACACAGCCGTGCCGGCCGCCGGAGCCCCGGGCCACGCACCCGCCGAGAGCCGCTTCACTCTCTGTTTCGCCCTGGCCGCAGGCGCGTTCGTCCTCGTCGCGGCGTTCGCCCGCTTCGGCATGACCACGCCCGGCGGCGGCATCGTCTCGCGCCACGACGCGCAGGAGGCGAGCACCTCCGGACCGGTCCGGCCCCTCACCCCCAGCTCCACTCCACCGGAGGGCACCCAGGTCGTCCCCCGGACCAGAAAGGTGAACGACATGGCCACGATCCGGGCGCCCGGGGACACCCCACAGCGGCCGGCCGGCCCCACGCACGGTCACGCGGCCTGGAGCCCCGGCCCATGGGGAAGGGCCCCGCGTGGGGGTGACGCCGCCGTGGGGGCGCTCCGGGAGGGCGTGGCTCCACGGGAAACGCCCCGCGCTCGCCAGGCCGCGGCGGGGCGCCTCACGCCGCGGTGGGAGGCGGCACCATAGGCTCGCCGGGCGCGAATGCCGGCCAGGAGGAGTGCCCCGGACGTGACGACGACGTCGATCTGCCTGTTCACCGCCGATCTGCGGCTCCACGACAAC
The DNA here is from genome assembly GCF_033792805.1 of Streptomyces sp. PA03-1a. Classification (NCBI taxonomy): domain Bacteria; kingdom Bacillati; phylum Actinomycetota; class Actinomycetes; order Kitasatosporales; family Streptomycetaceae; genus Streptomyces; species Streptomyces sp. PA03-1a. The sequence continues at coordinate 39,049 of NZ_JARAVO010000051.1, read as the reverse complement.
CCGGTCCTGCGGGGCGCCCTCGACTCCGCGGAGCAGGTCGTCCCCCTGTTCGTGCTCGATCAGGCCATCGAGGCCGCGGGCTTCGCCGCCCCGAACCGCGCCGCGTTCCTCGCGGGCTGCCTCGCCGACCTGGACGAGCGGCTGCGCAAGCGCGGCGGGCGTTTGGTGCTGCGCCACGGGGACGTGGCGCGCGAGACGTGCCGGGTCGCGGAGGAGACCGGCGCCGGGCAGGTGCACGTCGCAGCGGGGGTGAGCCGCTACGCCGCGCGGCGCGAGGAGCGGCTGCGGGAGGCGCTGGCAGCGGCGGGCCGCGAACTCCGGGTGCACGACGCCGTGCTGACCGCGGTGCCGCCCGGCGCGGTGACCCCGGCAGGCAAGGACAGCTTCGGGGTGTTCACGCCGTACTTCCGGCGCTGGGAGACCGCGGATCTGCGCGACCCGCTGGATGCGCCCCGCGTGGTCCGCGTCCCGGACGGCGTGGCCTCCCGGCCGCTCCCGGAGCCGCCCACGGGCACGTCGCCCGGGCTGCCCGCGGGCGGGGAGACCCAGGCCCGCGAGCGCTGGCGGGCCTGGCGGGCTTCGGGCCTCGCCGCGTACGAGGACCGCCACGACGACCTCGCGGGCGACGCCACCTCGCGTCTGTCGCCGTACCTGCACTTCGGCTGCCTGTCGGCCACCGAGCTGGTCCGGCGCGCCCGTGAGGCCGCAGGGCCGGGCGCGGACGCGTTCGTGCGGCAGGTCGCGTGGCGGGATTTCCACCACCAGGTGCTCGCCGCCCGCCCCGACGCCGCCTCCCGGGACCTGCGGCCGCGCGGTGACCGCTGGCACGGTGACGGGCCCGAGGCGGACGCGTGGCGCGAGGGCCGTACCGGATACCCGCTGATCGACGCGGCGATGCGGCAGCTGCGGCACGAGGGCTGGATGCACAACCGGGCGCGGCTGCTGGCCGCGAGCTTCCTGACCAAGACGCTGTACGTGGACTGGCGGATCGGCGCCGCGCACTTCCTGGAGCTGCTGGTGGACGGCGACATCGCCAACAACCAGCTGAACTGGCAGTGGGTGGCCGGAACCGGCACCGACACCCGCCCGAACCGGGTGCTCAACCCCCTGGTGCAGGCCCGCCGTTTCGACCCGGACGGCGCCTACGTGCGCCGCTGGGTGCCGGAGCTGGCGGAGGTGCGGGGCGGCGCCGTGCACCGCCCCTGGCGGCTCCCCGAGGACGAGCGGGCCGCCCTGGACTACCCCGCCCCCCTCGTCGACCTCGACGAGGCCCTCGCCCGCTTCCGCGGCGCCCGCGCGAAATAGCCGCGCCCGCCGGGGGCCACCGCCATCGCCCGCCTCGACGCGGCGCCCGGGCCGCCCGCGCCCGCCCCCTCACCCCGGCGGGACGCCGACGCGCCGGCGCGGGGGCCGGGGGAAGAAGCCGCTGGTGCGCGACGCGTAGGCGGCCCAGCCGGGGCGGTCCGCCATGTGCCGTTCCAGCAGGGCCTTCCCGCTGCCCCGGGTCAGCAGGTACGACATCAGCAGCGGGGACACGACCGACACCGCGGCGGCCTGCCAGGCGTCGCAGGTCAGCGCGAACAGCCCCCACCAGACGCAGAAGTCGCCGAAGTAGTTGGGGTGCCGGGTCCAGCTCCACAGGCCGCGGTCCATGATGCGGCCCCGGTGCGCCGGGTCGGCCTTGAACCGGGCCAGCTGGTGGTCGCCGACGGCCTCGAAGAGCAGGCCGGTGAGCCAGAGCAGCGCGCCGACCGCGGCCGCCGGGCCGAGCGGCCCGGGGATGTACGAGGCGGCCTGGACGGGCAGCGAGACGACCAGGACGAGCGCGCCCTGCAGCAGGTACACCGCGCGCAGTGCGTAGGCGGCCCGGCTGCCGCGGGCCTTGGCCAGGAAGGCCTCGTAGCGGGGGTCCTCACCGTGGCCGCGGCCGCGGCGGGCGATGTGGACGGCGAGCCGCACGCCCCACACGGCGGTCAGCGCGAGCACCAGCGCGCGGCGGGCCGGGTCGCCGTGCCCGGCGGACATGCCGTAGGCGGACCCGGCGACCGCGGTGAAGGCCACGCCCCAGGCGACGTCGACGTAGCGGTGCCTGCCGCGGGACAGGGCGAACGCGAAGGTGGCGAGCATGACGGCGAGCGCGGCCCCGGCGGCCACCGCCACGCCCACCCCGAACGCGCCCCAGGGGAAGCCGTTCACCGCCTCACCACCCCGCGTACCAGGCGGCGGGCGTGCCGGCCGCGCCTCCGGTGCCGTCGGCCGCGGGCCGTACGGCGAGGATCTGGTCGACGCCCATGCGGCGTTCGGCGAAGGCCAGCGCCCCGCCCGCCAGGTACAGACGCCACACGCGGGCGGTCTCCTCTCCGGCCAGGAGGACGACGTCGGACCAGCGCTGCTCCAGGGTGGCCAGCCAGGCCCGCACCGTGTGGACGTAGTGCTCGCGCAGGGACTCCACCGCCCGCACCTCCAGGCCCGCGTCCTCCAGCAGCCCCACGGTCCGGCCGAGCGGGCGCATGTGCATGTCGGGGGCGATGTAGGTCTCGATGAAGGCGCCGCCACCGGGGGCGACGCGGCCGCGGGACATCTGCTGCACCAGCGCCCTGCCCCGGGGGCGCAGCATGCGGTGGATCGCGCCGGCGAACCGCGGGTAGTGCGCGTCGCCGACGTGCTCGCCCATCTCGATCGCGGTGACCGCCTCGTAGCCGCCGCTGCCCTCCAGGTCGCGGTAGTCGCGCAGTTCGACGGTGACGTACTGTTCCAGGCCGCGTTCGCGGATCCGGTCCCGTACGAAGTCCCGCTGGGCGCGGGAGAGGGTGACCGCGTGGACCTGCGCGCGGTGGGTCTGCGCGGCGTACAGGGCGAGCGCGCCCCAGCCGCACCCGATGTCGAGCAGCCGCGTGCCGGGGCGCAGGTCCAGCTTGCGGCAGATGAGTTCGAGCTTGTCGCGCTGGGCGTCGGGGAGGCCGTACGACGGGTCGTCGTGGCGGGTCCAGTAGCCGCAGGAGTAGGCCATGGAGGGGTCGAGGAGGAGTTCGTAGAAGTCGTTGGACAGGTCGTAGTGGTGGCTGATGGCGGCCCGGTCGCGGCCCCTGGTGTGCGGGGTGCCGTTCAGCCGGGCGCGTCCGCGCGGGGCGGGCGGCCGGGGGCCGACCGCACCGAGCCGTACGGCGGCGCCGGCGGCGCGGAGCCGGTCGGCCGCGGTGAGCCGGGGAGGGCGCAGCCCGCCGTCGCGTGCCGCGTGCCACACGGCGCGCAGGCCTTCGGTGAGGTCGCCGCGCACGTCGATGTCCCCGGTGATGTACGCCTCGGCGAGGCCGAGTTCGCCGGGCTGCCACAGGACTCTTCGCAGCGCCCGCCGGGAGCGCAGGACGACCACGGGGGCGTCGCGCGGCCCGGCGGTGCTGCCGTCCCAGGCCCGCAGCCGCACGGGCAGCGGCCCGCCGGTGAACTGCTCCAGCAACGGGGCGAGGGTGTCCGCGGCGCCCTTCACCTGGTGGTCTCCCCCCGGGTCAGCCGCAGTTGGCACACGTCGAGGTAGCCGGAGCGGAAACCGGCCTCGGAGTAGGCGAGGTAGAGGGTCCACATGCGGCGGAAGGTCTCGTCGAAGCCGAGGGCGGCGACGTCGGCGGCGCGTTCGGTGAAGCGCTCGCGCCACAGCCGCAGCGTCTCGGCGTAGTGCGGTCCGAAGCCGTCGCAGGAGGTGACGCGCAGCGCGGTGTGCTCGTCGAGGGTCCGCTCGATCGCCTCCAGGGAGGGGATGAGCCCGCCGGGGAAGACGTACTTCTGCATCCAGGTGTAGGTGTCGCGGGTGGCGAGCATGCGCTCGTCGGGCATGGTGATCGCCTGGAGCGCGACCGTGCCGCCGGGGGCGAGCAGCCGGTCCAGGGCGGTGAAGTACACCGGCCAGTACTCGGCGCCGACGGCCTCGATCATCTCGACGCTGACGATGGCGTCGTAGCTCCCGGTCACCTGCCGGTAGTCGCGCAGCCGGACGGTGGCCCGGTCCTGCTGCCCGGCGGCGGCGATCCGGGCCGTGGCGAGCCGGCGCTGTTCCTCGGAGAGGGTGACGGAGACGACCTCGGCGCCGCGGCCGGCGGCGCGGACGGCGAGCTCTCCCCAGCCGGTGCCGATCTCCAGCAGCCGGGTGCCCTCGCCGACGCCCGCCAGGTCGAGCAGCCGGTCGATCTTGCGGTGCTGTGCGGCGGCCAGCTGGGCGCGCCGGGCGGGGAAGCCGCGGAAGACGGCCGAGGAGTAGGTGAGGGTCTCGTCGAGGAAGAGGGCGAAGAGCTCGTTGGACAGGTCGTAGTGGGCGTGGATGTTGCCGCGGGCGCCGTCGAGGGTGTTGCGCCGCTCGGTGGGCTGCCGGTGTGCCCACAGGGCGCGCAGCCGCTGCAGCGGCCGGGGGACGAGCCCGGTGACGTCCGAGGCGAGCACGGTGAGGACGGCCGGCAGGTCCGGCGCGTCCCATTCGCCGGCCATGTAGGACTCGCCGAAGCCGATGAGTCCTCCGGTGCCGACCCGGCGGTGGAAGGCCTCGGGGTCGGCGATCAGCATGGTGGGCCCGCCCGTGCCGAGGACCGGGCCGCCGTCGCCGAGCCGGCAGCGCAGCGGGAGCCCGCTCAGGGCGCGTCGCAGCACGGCGCCGGCGACCGCGGCGCGCAGCCGTGAGCACCGTGGCGGCGCGGCGACGTCCGGCCAGCGGCGGGGGTCCACGCCGGAGGCGGGTGCGGAAGCGGAGAGGGGGACGGACGTGGTGGACATGGTCACTCGAAACCCTCCTGGGGCGCGTGGACGGGACGGGGCTGCACGGGCAGTCCGCGCAGCAGCAGCCGGATGCCGTGCCGGCGGATGCCGGCCGACACCGCAGCCGTGGACCAGGGGTGGCGGGCGGCGGCACGCAGCAGGCCCGGCGCGGTCGCCGGGCGCCGCTCGCCGCGCACGGTGGCGGTGAACGGGGTGCCGCCGCCGGGCCGTTCCAGGTGGACGGTGAGGTGGAGCCGGTCGTGCGGCTCGGGCAGCCGCATGCGGTAGCCGCCGTCGACGGGGAGGAACGGGGAGACGTAGAAGTCCTTGGCGACGTGGGCGCCGTCGCGGCCGTCGGTGCGCAGCAGGTAGGCGTGCCGTTCCCCGTAGGTGTTGTGGACCTCGGCGACCACGCACACGAGGGTGCCGTCCGGGTCGTGGCACCAGTACAGGGTCAGCGGGTTGAACACGTGGCCGAGGACCCGGGCGTGGCTGAGCATCCGGACCGGGCCGCCGTGCAGGTCGACGCCCTGGGCGGCGAGCCAGGCGTCGAGGGCGGCCCGTACGGTCGGGTGCCGGCCGCCGAAGTGGTCACGGGGGTCGAAGCGGGCGAGCGGGCGCAGCGCGGCGGGGAGCCGGGGCGGCCGGGCGGGGTCGGTCAGCCACATGTAGGTACGGTGGGCGAAGGCGTGCCGCAGCGGATCGGTGCGCACGTGGGTGATCGTGCACTCGTACAGGGCGGGCACCTGCGGCGGCAGGCCCGCGGGGGTCACCATCGCGCCCCCAGGTGGCGGGCGGCCTCGGCGCCGGAGCGGCAGCCGTCCTCGTGGAAGCCCCAGCCGTGGTACGCCCCGGCGAAGGCGGTGACGGGGGTCGCCAGGGCCGGCAGCCGCCGTCGCGCGGCCAGCGACGCGGGGGTGTAGACGGGGTGTTCGTACACCATGCGGGCGAGCACCCGGGCGGGGTCGACGCGTTCCTCGTCACCGAGGGTGACGACGTGGCGCTCGGGGGTGTCCAGCCGCTGGAGGCGGTTCATGTCGTAGCTGACGCGGACCCCGCCGGGGTCGGGGGCGCAGGTGGGCATGAGGTAGTTCCAGGAGGCGCGGGCGCCGCGGCTGCGGGGCAGCAGCGTGGTGTCGGTGTGCAGCACCGTCGGGTTGCTGGAGTACGGGATGGCGCCGAGCACCCGGCGCTCCTCCGCGGTGGGGTCGGCGAGCAGTCGTAGTGCCTGGTCGGGGTGGGTGGCGACGACCACCGCGTCGTACGTCTCGGTGTCGCCGTCGTCGGTGACGACGTCGGCGCCGTCGGCGTGCCGGCGCAGGGCGCGTACGGGGGTGGCGGTGCGGATCGCGGTGAGCCGTTTGACGATGCGCTCGACGTAGACGCGTGATCCGCCGGTGACGGTCCGCCAGGTGGGGGAACCGCCCACCGAGAGCATCCCGTGGTGGTCGAGGAACCGGAAGAGGTAGACCGCCGGGTAGTGCGCGGCGGTCCGCGGCGAGCAGGACCAGACGCAGGCCACCAGCGGGGTCGTGAAGTGGGCCGTGAAGTACGCCGAGAACTCCCCCGCGCCGAGGAACTCCCCCAGCGTGGTGGTGTCGTCGGAACCGCCCTCCGCGAGCAGCCGCCGGGCCAGGCGGTGGAATCGGGGCACTTCGGCCAGCATACGCAGATAGGCCGGGCGCAGCGCGTTGCGCGGTTGCGCGAAGATCCCCGAGGGGCCACGCGCGCCCGCGTACTCCAGGCCGCAGCCCTCGCAGCGCACGGACATGCTCATCTCGGACTCCTGCGTGGGGACGCCGAGTTCGGCGAAGATCCGCAGCAGGGTGGGGTAGGTGCGCTCGTTGTGGACGATGAAGCCGGTGTCGACGGCGGTCACCCGGCCGTCGCAGGAGGGTACGTCGTGCGTGTGGGCGTGCCCGCCGAGCCGGTCGTCGGCCTCGAACAGCGCCACGTCGCAGTGCCGTTGCAGCAGGTAGGCGGCGGTGAGCCCGGCGACGCCGCTGCCCACGACGGCCACCCTTCGCCTTGCTTCGGTCACGTCCCGTCCCTTCGTCGCGGTCCTCTCCCTGCTGGTGGTTCGGAGCCCGCGGCGGGACGGATTGGTCGGTGCGGCAATCCGCCGGGCGGACGGCCGCGAATCCATGGGTGGACGCACGTGACGGGCGTCGTCACGGAGGGCGGCCGATAATGACGGAGAGCGCACGAGAGGGGCGGTCCGATGACGTACGGTGACGAAGCGGGCGGCGGCACGCCGCGTCCGGCGCTGGTCCCGTACGTGCTGCCCCAGCGGCCGCGCGCCGCCGTCCTGGTGCTGCACGGCGGTCGTGCGGAGGGCCTTGAACCGCCCCCGCCGTGGAACCTGCCGGGGGTCCGGATGCGTCCCTTCGTCCGCGCGATCGGCCGGGCCACCGCCGGGCACGCGGTGGCGCTGGCCGGGGTCCGCTACCGGCACCGCGGCTGGAACGGCGAGCGGGAGGACGCGGCGCGGGACGCCCTGCGGGCGCTGGAGGCTCTGCGGCAACGCGCCGGGGAGGTGCCCGTGATGCTGGTGGGGCACTCGATGGGCGGCCGGGCGGCGCTGCGCGTGGCCGGGCATCCGCTGGTGGGCGCGGTCGTGGGGCTGGCGCCGTGGTGTCCCGAGGACGAGCCGGTGGGGCATCTGGCGGGGTGCCGTCTGGTGCTGCTGCACGGCGACCGGGACCGGGTCACCGATCCGGCCGGCTCGCTGACCCTGGCGGACCGGGCGCGGGCGGCGGGCGCCCAGGCCTGCCACCTGGTGGTGCCGGGCGGCGACCACGCGATGCTGCGCGGTGCCGGGACCTGGCACGCCCTGACGGCGCGCCTGGTCGCCGGGCTGCTGCGGCTGCGTCCGCTGCCGCCGGAGGTGGCGGGCGCGCTGACCGCCCCGGGAACGGAGGGAGCGCGATGAGCCCGCGCCTGCGAACGGACGCCCGCCCGGTCCCGGGGCCGCCGGGCACCGCACCGGCCCCGCGCCACGCCGGGGCACCGCTCTGGCCGCTCCTGCCGCTCCTGCCGCTCCTGCTCACGGCCGCGCTGACGGCACTGGCGGCGCTGCTGCGCACCCTGCTGCCGCCCGAGCCGGCGGCCGGCCCCTTCGCCCGCGACGCCGGGAGCCCGCGATGAGCCTCACCTGCCTGGTGACGGGCGCGACCGGCTACATCGGCGGCCGGCTCGTCCCCGAACTGCTGGAGGCCGGGCACCGGGTGCGCTGCCTGGCCCGTACGCCCGGCAAGCTGCGCGACCACCCGTGGGCGGGCGAGGTGGAGATCGTCCGGGGCGACGTCACCGACCCGGAGTCGGTGCGGGCGGCCATGGAGGGCGTGGACGTCGCGTACTACCTCGTCCACGCCCTGGGCAGCGGAGGGGACTTCGAGCGGACCGACCGGGATGCCGCGGAGGTCTTCGGGTCCCGGGCGAAGGCCGCGGGCGTGCGGCGGATCGTGTACCTGGGCGGTCTGACCCCCGCCGGGGTGCCCGAGCGGGAGCTGTCGCCGCACCTGCGCTCGCGCGCCGAGGTGGGCCGGGTGCTGCTCGCCTCCGGAGTGCCGACGGCGGCGCTGCGGGCGGCGGTGATCATCGGCTCCGGCTCGGCCTCCTTCGAGATGCTGCGCTACCTCACCGAGCGGCTGCCGGTGATGGTCACCCCGCGCTGGGTCGGCACCCGGATCCAGCCGATCGCCGTACGGGACGTGCTGCGCTACCTCGTGGGCTGCGCCACGCTGCCGCCCGAGGTGAGCCGCGCCTTCGACATCGGCGGCCCGGACGTGCTCACCTATCGCGCCATGATGCTGAAGTACGCCGAGGTGGCGGGGCTGCCGCACCGGCTGATCGTGCCCGTGCCGGTGCTGACGCCGCGCCTGTCGAGCCACTGGGTGGGGCTGGTGACCCCGGTGCCGGCGAGCATCGCGCGGCCCCTGACGGAGTCGCTGCGGTACGAGGTGGTCTGCCACGACCGCGACATCGCCGCGTGGGTGCCGGACCCGCCCGAGGGCATGATCGGCGTCGAGGCGGCGCTGCGGCTGGCGCTGCAGCGCATCCGCGAGGCGAACGTGGTCACCCGCTGGTCCTCGGCCTCCGTGCCCGGCGCGCCGAGCGACCCGCTGCCGACGGACCCCGACTGGGCGGGCGGCTCGCTCTACACCGACCGCCGGACGCGCATCGTGGACGCCTCGCCCGAGGCGCTGTGGCGGGTCATCGAGGGCATCGGCGGCGACAACGGCTGGTACTCCTTCCCGCTGGCCTGGGCCGTGCGCGGCTGGCTCGACCGCTTCGTGGGCGGGGTCGGGCTGCGCCGGGGCCGGCGGGACGCCACGCACCTGCGGGCGGGCGACTCGCTGGACTTCTGGCGGGTGGAGGAGATCGAGCCGGGCCGGCTGCTGCGGCTGCGCGCCGAGATGCGGCTGCCGGGCATGGCCTGGCTGGAGCTGACGTCCGGACGGGACGGTGCCGGGCGCACCGTCTACGGGCAGCGGGCGCTGTTCCATCCGCGCGGGCTGGCGGGGCACGCGTACTGGTGGAGCGTCTCGCCGTTCCACTCCGTGGTCTTCGGCGGCATGGCGCGCAACATAGCCGCCGCGGCCCGGGCGGGCGCGGCGGGTCCGTAGCGGAGGGCCGCGCGGGGCCGTGACGGACGCGGGCTCAGTCCGGGACGGGGGCGCGCAGGGCGGTCAGCTCGTCGTTCATCGCGGCCAGGAAGCGCATCACGACGACGAGTTCGTCCTCGGTGAAGCGGGCGCGCGCCGCGTCCGTGCCCCGGGCGAGCGGGCGGAAGAACTCCCGCGCCACCTCCATTCCCCGCGGGGCGTAGTGCAGATGGACCACGCGGCGGTCGGCGGCGTCACGGGTGCGGCGGACGTGGCCGGCGCGTTCCAGCCGGTCCAGGCAGGCGGTGACGGCACCGGAGGTCAGATTGAGGCGTTCGCGCAGCAGACCGGGGGTCATGGCCCCGCCGTGGCCGTCACCGTCCAGGATCGCGACCAGCGCCTGCACGTCGGTGTGGTGCAGCTTCTGGCTCTGCGCGAAGTCCTGCGCGATGCGGTTGAACTCGCCGTTCATCCTGCGCAGCTGCACGGCGAAGGCCTGCAGCCCGGTCGGGGACTCGTCCTGGAAGTTGTCGGGCACACCTCCATCGTAGATAATCTCGATGATTAAGATACTCAATAGCTGAGATACATCCTTCCGCACGGGGGCAGTCCCCCGTTCCACATCCCACGGGAGAGAGCGATGACATCCCTGCCGCGCGCCGTCCGATGGCTGCTGCCCGTGGTGATGCTGGTCGCCTGGCTGGGCGTCGGGGGCACACTCGGCCCCTACGCGGGCAGGCTCGGCGAGGTCTCCACCAACGACCAGGCGGCCTTCCTGCCGCGCAGCGCCGAGTCGACGAAGGCCGTCACCGAACGGACGGCCTTCAGCCGGAACGGGACCGTACCGGCGATCGTCGTCTGGACCGCCGACCGCGGCCGCGTGACCGACGCCCAGCAGCAGGCCGCCACGGCGGCGCTGGCCTCGCTCGCCGGCACCGAGGGGGTCACCGGGCGCCCCTCCCCCGCGCTGCGCTCCGGCGACGGGCGGGCCCTGCAGGGCGTCGTGCAGCTCCGCCCCGACCTCGGCCGGGACGTCGGGGACGCCGTCGGCCGGATTCAGGGCACCGCGGCCCGGGTCCCGGGGACCACCGCCCACGTCGCCGGGCCCGCGGCCTCGCAGGCCGACCTGGGCGAGGCCTTCGCGGGCATCGACGGACTGCTGCTGTTCACCGCGCTCGGCGTCGTGCTGGCGATCCTGCTGCTGGTCTACCGCGCGCTGCTGCTGCCCCTGGTCATCATCGTCGGCTCGGTCTTCTCGCTCGGCCTGGCCTGCGGCGTGGTGTACGTGCTGGCGGACCACGGCGTCGTCCGGGTCGACGGCCAGGTCCAGGGCATCCTGTCGATCCTCGTCATCGGCGCGGCCACCGACTACGCCCTGCTGCTCGCCGCCCGCTTCCGGGAGGAACTCGCGGTCCGCGGCGACCGGTTCGCGGCGATGCGCGCCGCGCTGCGCCGCTCGGCCGGGGCGATCGTGGCGAGCGCGGCCACCGTGGCCCTCGGCCTGCTCGCCCTGCTGGCCAGTGACCTCACCAACAACCGGGCCCTGGGCCCGGTCGGCGCCGTCGGCATCGTCTGCGCCGTCGCAAGCAGCCTGACCTTCCTGCCGGCGGCACTGCTGCTGCTCGGCCGGGCCGCCTACTGGCCCGCCCGGCCGCGGGACAGGCGTCCGGAGGGGGAGGGCGTGTGGCGGCGGATCGCGGCCCTCGTGGACCGCACGCCGCGCCGGGTGGGGGCCGCGAGCCTGGCGCTGCTGGTGGGCTGTGCCGCCTTCTCCCCCGCGCTGACCGCCCGGGGTGTGCCGCTGGACGAGATCTTCGTCCACCAGGCGCCCTCGGTGACCGCCCAGCGCGTCCTCGGCGAGCACTTCCCCGGCGGTGCGGGGAACCCGGCCGTGGTCATCGCGGAGGCGGAGCGGCTCGACCCGGTCACCCGGGCCGCGGCCGGCACCGACGGCGTCGACTCCGTCGCCCCGCTCACCGCCGCCGGCCGGCCCGGCGGGGGCGAGCCGCTCGTCGCCGGCGGCCGGGTCCTGCTGGAGGTGACGCTGAAGGACGCCGCCGACAGCGACGCCGCCAAGGCCACGGTGCAGCGGCTGCGCACGGCCGTGCACGCGGTACCCGGCGCGGACGCGGTGGTCGGCGGCTACACGGCCCAGCAGGTGGACACCCAGCGGACCGCGGAGCGCGACCGCACGCTCGTCGTCCCCGTCGTCCTCGCGATCATCCTGGTGATCCTGGCCGCGCTGCTGCGCAGCCTGCTGCTGCCGCTGCTCATGGTCGCCACGGTGGCGCTCAACTTCGCCGCCACCCTGGGCGTGTCGGCGCTGGTCTTCCGCCATGCGTTCGGCTTCTCGGCGACGGACGCCTCGGTGCCGCTGTACGGCTTCGTCTTCCTGGTCGCCCTCGGGGTGGACTACAACATCTTCCTGATGACGCGGGTCCGCGAGGAGACGCTGCGTCACGGCACGCGGCAGGGCGTCCTGCGCGGGCTGACCGCCACCGGAGGGGTGATCACCTCGGCGGGCGTGGTGCTCGCCGCCACCTTCGCGGCGCTCGGCGTGATCCCCCTGGCCTTCCTGGCGCAGATCGCCTTCATCGTGGCCTTCGGGGTGCTGCTGGACACCCTGCTGGTGCGCTCGCTGCTGCTGCCCGCGCTGGTACGGGACATCGGCCCGAAGGTGTGGTGGCCGGGCGCCGCGGCGCGCGCGGGCGACGAGCCGCCGGCGCCGGAGGGCGCCGCGGCACCGCGGCGGATGGCGGAGCGTCAGACGACCTGATGCAGCCAGCGCACGGGGGCGCCCTCACCCGCGTAGCGGAAGGGCTCCAACTCGTCGTCCCACGGCTTGCCGAGCAGCTTGGCGACTTCCGTCTCCAGGTCGGCCTCGCCCTTGCGGGCGCGGGCGAGCGCGGCGCGCAGCCGGTCCTCGGGGATGAGGATGTCCCCGTGGATGCCGGTGACGGCGTGGAAGATGCCGAGTTCGGGCGTGCTGCTGTAGCGCTCCCCCTCGGCGGTGGCACACGGCTCCGCCGTGACCTCGAAGCGCAGCAGATGCCAGCCGCGCAGCGCGGACGCCAGCTTGGAGGCGGTGCCGGGTTCCGCCTGCCAGGAGAACTCGGCCCGCCAGGTGCCGGGAGAGGCTGGCTGGCGGATCCAGTCCAGGTTCACGCGCACGCCGAGCACGCCCGCGACGGCCCACTCGACGTGCGGGCAGAGCGCGCGTGGCGCGGAGTGCACGTACAGAACTCCACGTGTCGTCACCGGGACCTCCAGTGTGGGACGAGGTACGCCTTCCCCAGCGGCCTCATGCCCATAACCGAGCCATCCGGGACAGCAGTGGACATTCTGCACTAATCATAACGAATGAGACAAGATCTGACCTCTGATCACCTCTTTCGCACCACCTGTCAGGGAAAAAGCTACCGCGCTGCGTCAGGCGAGGAGTGACGTACTGTCGGGATCAGCGAGAAGTCACCACTCGTCCGAGGGAGAACGGATGCGCCAGTCGCTCCCGCGCGGGGTCAGCGGCGCCCTGATCGCGCTGGTCACACTGCTCACGACGGCACTCGCGGCCGGCTGCTCGGCCACCGGCGGCCCCGGGAGCACCGAGGCCGGTGCCGCCGGGCGGGCGGGCACGGCGAAGCGCCCCGCGCAGGTGTGGGACACCACGCCCGCCTCCCTGGCCGCGCTCGGCGACTCCATCACCCGCGCCTTCGACGCCTGCGGGATCCTGACGGACTGTCCGGACCTGTCCTGGGCGACCGGCAGCCGCAGCTCCGTGAAGAGCGTGGCCACCCGGGTGCTGAACCGGCCGGCCACCGAGAGCTGGAACCTGGCGGCCAGCGGCGCCCGGATGCATGACCTGCCGGAGCAGGCCAAGAAGGCGGTCGCGCTGCGACCGCAGCAGGTGACGATCCTGATGGGGGCCAACGACGCGTGCGCGCGCAGCATCGACCGCATGACCCCGGTGGCCGAGTACCGCAAGGATTTCTCCGCCGCCCTGCGCACCCTCGACAGCAAGCTGCCGAAGGCCCAGGTCTTCGTCGCGAGCGTGCCCGACCTGATGCGCCTGTGGGACGTCGGCCGGCAGAACGTGCTGGGACGGCAGATCTGGAAGCTGGGCCTGTGCCCGTCGATGCTGTCCGACGCACAGTCGATGAGCACGGCCGCCCGCGAACGGCGGCAGACCGTACGCGAAAGGGTGATGGCGTACAACGACGTGCTGCGGCAGGAGTGCGCGCGCCACGAACGCTGCCGCTACGACGGCGGCATGGTCTTCGACTACCGCTTCACCCAGAAGGAGCTCAGTCCCTGGGACTGGTTCCACCCCAGCGCCGAGGGACAGGCCAAGCTCGCGGGGCTGGTCTACGCCGCGGCCTTCGGACCGGACCCGGCCGGCGGCTAGCCGCGCCGGACCCGGCCGTTCGTCCGGGGTTTCGGACACGGGACGGCACGCGTGACGGGCGTACGGACTCACTTCGGCAACATCGCCGACACCTGCCCGGCACACCCATTGACACCGCCGGGAGCCCGTAACTACGTTCCCTTCAACATTTCGAACGTGTGACGAAATCTCGAACGACACCCTAAAAGGGGCGGCTTCCCGTGCGCATCACCGGCATCAGCACCCATGTGGTCGGTACTCCCTGGCGGAATCTCACCTACGTGCTCGTCCACACCGACGAGGGGCTCACGGGCGTCGGCGAGACCCGCATGCTCGGCCACACCGACGCGTTGCTCGGCTACCTCCGCGAGGCGGAGGCCAACCACATATCCGGTTCCGACCCCTTCGCGGTGGAGGACCTGGTCCGCCGGATGAAGTACGGCGACTACGGGCGGGCCGGAGAGATCGTCATGTCCGGCATCGCCGTCATCGAGATGGCCTGCTGGGACATCAAGGGCAAGGCGCTGGGCGTCCCCGTGTGGCAGCTGCTCGGCGGCAAGGTGAACGAGAAGGTCAAGGCGTACGCCAACGGCTGGTACACCACCGAGCGCACCCCGGAGGCCTACCACAAGGCCGCCCGCGCCGTGGTGGACCGCGGCTACCGCGCGCTGAAGATCGACCCCTTCGGCACCGGCCACTTCGAGCTGGACCACGCGGCCACCGCCTACTCCGTCTCCCTCATCGAGGCCGTGCGCGACGCGATCGGCCCCGAGACCGAGCTGCTGGTGGAGATGCACGGGCGGTTCAGCCCGGCGACCGCGATCCGCGTCGCCAACGAGCTGGCGCCCTTCAAGCCGAGCTGGATCGAGGAGCCGGTGCCGCCGGAGAACCTCAAGGCCCTGGCGAAGGTGGCCGCCCACACCGATCTGCCGATCGCCACGGGTGAACGCATCCACGACCGCTACGAGTTCCGCGAGCTGTTCGAGCTCCAGGCCGCCGACATCATCCAGCCCGACCTGGGGCACATCGGCGGCATCAACGAGGTCCGCAAGCTGGCCGCCACCGCGGAGACCCACTACGTGCTGGTCGCCCCGCACAACGTCGGCGGCTCCGTGCTCACCGCCGCGAGCCTCCAGCTCGCCGGGTGCACCCCCAACTTCAAGATCCTCGAGCACTTCAACGACTTCGCGGACTCCGAGATCAAGAAGGTCGTCAAGGGCGCCCCCGTGGTCGGCGAGGACGGGTACTTCACGCTGTCGGACGCGCCGGGCCTCGGTGTCGAGCTCGACGTCGACGCCGCCGCCGAGTTCCCCCAGCAGCAGGCCCGCTTCGACCTGTGGGCCGAGGGCTGGGAGCGCCGCAAGCCGAAGGGCGCCAAGTGACCGTCCACACCCCCCGCGCCGTCGTCCTCGACGGACCCGGCCGGCACCGGATCGTGCCGGCCGGACCGGTCGCGCCCGGTCCGGGCGAGGCGCTGGTCCGCGTCCACGCCGCGGGCATCTGCGGCAGCGACCGGGAGGTGCACGCCGGCACCCGCCCCGAGGGCTACGTCCGCTACCCCGTCACCCCCGGCCACGAGTGGTCCGGCACGGTGGAGGCGGTCGGCGCCGGGGTGACCGCCGGCCTGGTGGGCCGGAAGGTCGTCGGCGAGGGCTTCCGCAACTGCCAGGTCTGCGAGCGCTGTCACGCCGGGGAGACCACGCTGTGCAGCGCGCCGTACGAGGAGACCGGCTTCACGCAGCCCGGTGCCATGGCGGACACCCTGACGCTGCCGGCCCGGCTGCTGCACGTCCTGGACGACGCGGCCGACCTGCGCACCGCCGTGCTCCTGGAGCCGGCCGCGTGCGTGGCGGCGGCGCTGCTGAAGGCCCCGGCCGCGCCGGGCGAGCGGGTGGCGGTCGTCGGCACCGGCACGCTCGGCATGCTGGCGGTGCAGTTCCTGGCCGCGGTGTCGCCGGCGGAGCTGCTGGTGGTGGGAACCGGCCGGGACCGGGAGGAGCTGGCCGCCTCCTTCGGCGCCACGCGCTTCCGCACGGCCGGTGAACTGGCCGCTGAGGACGGGCGGTACGACCTGGTGGTCGAGGCCGCCGGCTCCGCCTCCGCGGCCCGCGTGTCGGCGGGGCTGCTGCGCCGCGGCGGGCGGCTGGCGCTGACCGGCATCCCCGCGCCGGGAGCGCTCGGGCTCGACCCCACCGACCTGGTGGTGCGCCAGCTGACCGTGCACACGGTCTTCGGGGCGCCGCCCGCCGCCTGGGCCCACACCGTACGGGCCTTCGACGCCGGGATCCTGGACCCGGCGCCGCTGATCACGCACGACCTGCCGCTGGAGGAGTACGCCGACGCCCTCGGACTGCTGGGGAACAGGGATCCGAAGGTGGGGAAGGTGCTGCTGCGTCCGTGACCGCTCCGTGCGCGGCGGACACCCGATGTCCCATCCGTGCCCACCCATACCCAATGAACCGAACGTCGTCCGATATGCCGAACGGCGAGAACGAAGGAGCACCGTGACCGACGCACCCACCCCGAGCCCCGGCACGGCCGGCACCACAGGCGGTCCCCGACACCCGGGTCAGTACGCGCTCACCCTCCTCGGTCACGGCGCGCCGGCGGACGACCCTGCCGACGCCTCCCCGCACTCCTTCCCCGACGGGGGCAGCTGGCGCACCGAGATCCCCTCCGTGGAGGGCCCGGAGGCGCTGGCCACCGTGCTGGAGGAGAGCGAGCGGCTGGAGGTGCCGGTGCACCGGATCAGCCAGGGCAGCGGCATCTGGATGCTGACGGACGCGGAGATCACCGAGATGGTGACCGCCTGCGCCGAACGGGACGTCGAGCTCTGCCTGTTCACCGGTCCCCGCGGCACCTGGGACATCGGCGCCGCCACCCGCACCGACTCCCGCGGCGGGGGCCTGCGCGCCCGCGGCCACGACCAGGTGGCCGGCTGCGTCGAGGACGCGCTGCGCGCCGCCGCCCTGGGCGTGCGCTGCCTGCTCGTCGCCGACGAGGGCGTGCTGTGGCTGCTGCACCAGCTGCGCGCGCAGGGCCTGCTGCCGGCCGACACCACCTTCAAGGTCTCGGCGCTGGTCGGCCCGGTCAACCCGGCGGGTTACGCGGTGTGGGAGCGGCTGGGCGCCGACTCCATCAACATCCCCTCCGACCTGACCCTCCAGCAGATCACCGAGATCCGCCGGGTCAGCCGGGCGCCGATGGACTTCTACATCGAGGCCCCGGACGACCTCGGCGGCTTCGTCCGGCTCTACGACGCGGCGGAGCTGATCCGCCGCGGCGCGCCGATCTACCTCAAGTTCGGGCTGAGCAAGGCCCCCGGCATCTACCCGTACGGAGGTCAGCTGCGGGAGGTCGCCCTGACGACCGCCCGCGAGCGGGTCCGGCGCGGCCGCCTTGTGCTCGACCTGCTCTCCCGGCTGGGCGCGGACGGCGGGCTCTCCCCGCTGGGCGCGCGGCAGCCGGGTCCGCTCCACCGCTTCCCGTTGGACATCGCGACCGACCCGGACCAGGCGACCGACCCCCGCCTGGCCGCCGAAAGGATCTGATCAGCCATGCGCATCGCCAGAGCCGCACGTCTGCGCACCACAGCCGCGCTGATAGCCACCCTCGCCCTCGGGGCCACCGCGACCGCCTGCGGGCAGAGCGACAACACCGGAGGCGGCGGCGACAAGGACGGTGGAAAGGGCGGCACCATCGGCATCGCCATGCCCACCAAGTCCTCGGAGCGCTGGATCGCCGACGGCGACAACATGGTCAAGCAGTTCCAGGCCCAGGGCTACAAGACCGACCTGCAGTACGGCGACGACAAGGTCGAGAACCAGGTCGCCCAGATCCAGAACATGATCACCAAGGGCGACAAGCTGCTGGTCATCGCCGCCATCGACGGCTCGGCCCTCAGCGACGTGCTGCAGCAGGCCCACGACGCGGGCATCAAGGTGATCTCCTACGACCGCCTCATCCTGGGCTCGGCGAACGTCGACTACTACGCGACGTTCGACAACTACAAGGTCGGCCAGCTCCAGGCCGGTTACATCCTCGAGAAGCTGGGCCTGAAGGACGGCAGCAAGAAGGGCCCCTTCAACATCGAGCTCTTCGCCGGCTCGCCCGACGACAACAACACCAAGTACTTCTTCAACGGCGCGATGGACACCCTCAAGCCGTACATCGACAAGAAGCAGCTGGTGGTCAAGAGCGGCCAGACCGAGCTCAACCAGGTCACCACCCTGCGCTGGGACGGCGCCACCGCCCAGGCCCGCATGGACGACCTGCTCAGCAAGTCGTACACCTCCGACGACGTGGACGCGGTGCTCTCCCCGTACGACGGCATCTCCCGCGGCGTCATCTCGGCGCTCAAGAGCGTGAGCTACGGCACCGGCAAGAAGCCGCTCCCGATCGTCACCGGTCAGGACGCCGAGGTCGCCTCGATCAAGTCGATCATCGCGGGCGAGCAGGCCCAGACCGTCTACAAGGACACCCGCGAACTGGCCAAGGTCGCCGTCCAGATGGGCAACGCGGTGCTGACCGGCGGCAAGCCGGAGACCAACGACTCCAAGACCTACAACAACGGCACCAAGGTCGTCCCGACCTACCTGCTGCCGCCGGTGAGCGTCGACAAGTCGAACTACAAGGAGGTCGTCGTCGACTCCGGCTACATCAAGGAGTCCGAGCTCCAGTAGTCCCTGAGCCGGACCGCGACCGACGATCGTCACTTCCCACCACCCGAGGAGAACGGAAAGCAGGAATGGCCGGACCCGTCCTCGAAATGCGCTCCATCACCAAGACCTTCCCAGGGGTCAAGGCGCTCTCCGACGTCACCTTGACTGTCGCCGAGGGCGAGGTCCACGCCATCTGCGGTGAGAACGGTGCGGGCAAGTCGACCCTGATGAAGGTGCTCAGCGGGGTCTACCCGCACGGCAGTTACGAAGGGGAGATCCTCTTCCAGGGTGAGACCTGCGAGTTCCGCGACATCCGCGCGAGCGAGCAGCGCGGCATCGTGATCATCCACCAGGAGCTCGCCCTGGTGCCGTACCTGTCCATCGCCGAGAACATCTTCCTCGGCAACGAGCACTCCACCCGCGGTGTCATCAGCTGGAACGAGACGCTGCGGCACGCGGGCCGGCTGCTCAAGCGGGTCGGGCTCACCGACGGGCCCACCACCCGCGTGGCGGACATCGGCGTGGGCAAGCAGCAGCTCGTCGAGATCGCCAAGGCGCTGTCCAAGGAGGTCAAGCTCCTCATCCTGGACGAGCCGACCGCCGCCCTGAACGACGAGGACAGCCGCAAGCTCCTTGACCTCATCATGGAGTTCAAGGAGCACGGCATCTCCTGCATCATCATCTCGCACAAGCTCAACGAGATCGCCAGGGTCGCCGACTCCATCACGATCCTGCGCGACGGGCGGACCATCGAGACGCTCGACATGAAGGCCACCGACGAGGACGGCCACAGCACCGTCACCGAGGAGCGGATCATCCGCGGCATGGTGGGCCGCGACCTCGACCACCGCTTCCCCGAGCGGGAGCCGGAGATCGGCGAGGTGGCCTTCGCCGTCGAGGACTGGACCGTGCACCACCCGATCGACCAGCAGCGCAAGGTCGTCGACGGGGTCTCCCTCGACGTCCGGCGCGGCGAGATCGTGGGCATCGCCGGGCTGATGGGGGCCGGCCGCACCGAACTGGCCATGAGCGTCTTCGGCCGCTCCTACGGCCGTGGCATCAGCGGCCGGGTCTACCTGCACGGCAAGGAGATCCGCACCCGCACCGTCCCGGAGGCGGTGGGCCACGGCATCGCGTACGTCACCGAGGACCGCAAGCACTACGGGCTGAACCTCATCGACGACATCAGCCGCAACATCTCGCTCAGCGCCCTGTCCAAGGTCGCCAAGCGCGGCGTCGTCAACCAGCACGAGGAGGCCCGGGTCGCGGAGTCCTTCCGCTCCACGATGAACATCAAGACCCCGACGGTCTTCGAGACCACGGGCAAGCTGAGCGGCGGCAACCAGCAGAAGGTCGTCCTCAGCAAGTGGATCTTCGCCGGGCCGGAGGTCCTCATCCTCGACGAGCCCACCCGGGGCATCGACGTCGGGGCCAAGTACGAGATCTACACGGTCATCAACGACCTGGCGGCCCAGGGCAAGGCCGTCGTCTTCATCTCCTCCGAACTGCCGGAGCTGCTCGGCATGTGCGACCGCATCTACACGATGTCCGCGGGCCGGCTGACCGGGGAGATCCCGCGCGAGAGCGCGACCCAGGAAGTGCTGATGCGCCACATGACCATGGACCGAGGTAACTGAGATGGGCAGCCCGGTGAAGACCGACAAGACTCCTCCGCCGCCCGCCGGGGGCGCGGCAACGGCCGCCGAGGGCGGCGGCGCGGCGGCCGGAGCCGCCGGCCTCCTGCTGCAGGCGGCCCGGCGCAACATGCGCCAGTACGGCATGATCATCGCGCTGGTGCTGATCGCGGCGCTTTTCCAGATATGGTCCGGCGGCATCCTGCTCAAACCGCAGAACGTCACCAACCTCATCGGCCAGAACAGCTACATCCTGATCCTGGCGATCGGCATGATGGTCGTGATCATCGCCGGCCACATCGACCTGTCCGTCGGCTCGCTCGCGGCCTTCGTCAGCGCGGCCGGCGCAGTGATGATCATCCACCACCACGTCTCGTGGCCGCTCGCCCTGGTCGCCTGCCTGCTCATCGGCGCGGTCGCCGGTGCCTGGCAGGGCTACTTCATCGCGTACGTCGGGATCCCGTCGTTCATCGTGACCCTGGCCGGCATGCTGCTCTTCCGCGGCGGCACGCAGATCTTCCTGGAGGGCCAGTCCATCTCGCCCTTCCCGCGCGGCTTCCAGAAGATCGGCAACGGCTTCCTGCCCGAGGTCGGGCCGCACACCAACTACCACAACCTGACCCTGCTCATCGGTCTCGTGGTGATCGCCATCGCCGTCGTCCAGGAGATCCGCGACCGCCGCCAGCAGCTCGCGTACGACCTGGACGTGCTGCCGCGCAACTTCTTCCTGCTGAAGCTGCTCGCCATCGTCGCCTGCGTCGTCGCCTTCACCATGACGCTGGCCAGCTACCACGGCGTGCCGATCGTGCTGCTCATCCTGGCCGGGCTGCTCATCGTCTTCGGCTTCGTGATGCGCAACGCGGTGATCGGCCGCCACGTGTACGCGCTCGGCGGCAACCAGGCGGCGGCGAAGCTCTCCGGCGTCAAGGACAAGCGGGTCGTCTTCCTGGTCTTCGTGAACATGGGCGTGCTCGCGGCGCTCGCGGGCGTGGTCTACGCGGCACGGCTCAACGCCGGTGTCCCGCAGGCCGGAATCAACTTCGAGCTCGAGGCCATCGCGGCCGCCTTCATCGGCGGCGCCTCCGCCACCGGCGGCGTCGGCACCGTGCTGGGCGCCATCATCGGCGGCCTGGTGCTCGGGGTGCTCAACAACGGGATGTCGCTCGTCGGCATCGGCACGGACTACCAGCAGGTCATCAAGGGTCTGGTGCTCCTGGCCGCGGTCGGCTTCGACGTCTGGAACAAGCGCAAGGTCGGTTCGTAAAGCAGCTACCTATCGAAGGAGCCGCAAGTGAACAGACGTACATTGATCGCGGGCGCGGCGCTCGGGGCGGTCGCGCCCGCGATCAGCGGGACGAGCGCCTGGGCGGCCGGAAAGGCCGGCACGGCGGGGCAGACCGCCGACGCCCGGCACAGGCCCGCAGGCGGGAGCAAGGTGAGCAAGGAACACTTCGGGACCTTGGAGGACGGCACCAAGGTCGACATCTGGACGGTCAGCAACGGCGGGATCACCCTCAAGGTGCTCTCGTACGGCGGCGTCGTCCAGACCCTGGAGCTGCCCGACCGGCGCGGGCGCCGCGTCAACGTGTCCCTCGGATTCGACGACATCGCCGGCTACGTGGCGAACAGCCCGTACTTCGGCGCGTTGATCGGTCGCTACGGCAACCGCATCGCGGGCGGGAAGTTCACCCTGGACGGGCACACCTACCAGCTGCCCGTCAACGACGGACCGAACAGCCTGCACGGCGGCGACCGGGGCTTCGACAAGCGGGTCTGGGAGGTCGAGGGCTTCAAGGCGGGCTCGGACGCCGGTCTGGTGCTGCGCTACACCAGCGCGGACGGCGAGATGGGCTACCCGGGCACGCTGAAGGTCAAGGTCGTCTACACCCTGACGGCCGACGCGCGGTGGCGGATCGACTACACCGCCACCACCGACAAGGCGACGGTCGTCAACCTCACCAACCACACGTACTTCAACCTGCGTGGTGAGGGCGACGGCGGCATCTACGACCACGAGGTCCAGATCGCCGCCCGCCGCTACACCCCGGTCGGCTCCACCCTGATCCCCACCGGTGAGCTGGCGCCCGTCGCGGGCACCCCGTTCGACTTCCGCTCCGCGAAGGCGATCGGCCGCGACATCCGCTCCGCGCACCAGCAGGTCCTGTACGGGCAGGGCATCGACCACAACTTCGTGCTCGACAAGGGCCGCACCGCCGCGCCCGAGCACATCGTGACGGTCACCGAGCCCGTCTCCGGCCGGGTCATGCGGATCGCCACCACCGAGCCCGGTGTGCAGTTCTACACGGGCAACTTCCTGACCGGGGCGTTCGCCGGTTCCTCGGGCCGGGTCTACCGGCAGGGCGACGGCTTCTGCCTGGAGACCCAGCACTTCCCGGACTCCCCCAACCAGCCCTCGTTCCCGTCGACGGTCCTGCGGCCGGGACAGACCTACCGCTCCACCACCGTGCACTCCTTCGGCACCCACTGAGCGGCGCAGTCCTCCCCGCGGGCGGGGGCGGCCGGGATTCTCTCCCGGCCGCCCCCGCCTGTCGACTTCGGGACCGGCACCGGGTGAACCCCCGTCGGCCGTACGGGGATGTTCTGGGCCACCGGAATGACTCCGGCGGAGAGTCGGCGCGCAGACGGGTACGCATCCCGTCGTTCAAGCCCCGCGCTTTCGCACTCGACGAGGGAGTCCCCCATGAGTCCTGACGGCAGGCCGCCGTCGCGCAGGTCCCGGCGGTACGGACGGCTGACCGGTGTGGTCGTGCCGCTCGCCGTCGCCGCGGCCGCGGTGTCGGCGCCCGTGCTCGCCACGACCCCCGGCGCCGTGACCACCGCGGCCGGCACGACGGCGGCCGTGGCCGACCCCCGGCCGCCCGGCACGCGCAGCGTCGCCGCGGACGACGACGAGGAGGAGGGCGAGGACGGCGGCCGCGACGAGGAGGCCCGTGACGAGGGCGGTCGCGAGGACGGCGAGGACGGCGGGGACCAGCGCGGCGGCCGGGAGACCGACCGGGGCGACAACGACCGGGGCGACAACGGCCGGGACGAGGGCGACGACGAGCGCGCCGACGAGCGCCGGGACGACCGGGGCGACGGGAACGGCGGGAACGACGAGCGCCGGGACGACCGCGGCGATCAACGCGGCGACGAGCGCGAGCAGCAGCGCCGCGACGACCAGGGCGGGAACCGCGGGGACGGCCGCGAGGACGAGCGGGGGAACGGCCGGGACGACGGGCCCCGGAACGACCGCGGCGACGGCCGCGACGGCCGTGACGGCCGTGACGGATCCTGCGTCAGCATCGACTCCACCCTCCGCAAGGGCGACCAGGAGATCTCCGTCGCGGTGTTCGAGGGCCGGGTCTTCATCGGCGGTCGCACCCTTCCCCGCGGGCCCTTCGTCTGGCACTCCCTCAGCGGCAACCGCGGCTACCCGCGCGGCGTCTGCGGCGCCACGGTGACCTCCGTCGGCTCCGGGGTGTGGGTCAAGGCGATCACCCGGGACGGCCGGGTGGTCGAGACGCACTGCGTCATCCGGGAGACCCAGGGCAAGCAGAGCTCGTGCGGGGAGTGGAAGACCCTGGACAGCCGCTCGTTCCGGGCGGCCAGGTGACCCTGCGCCCGCGCGGTCCGGTCGCTCACCGGCCCGCGCGGGCGCGGTGCGTCAGGAGGCGTCCTGCCAGTACAGCGCCGGCCGCGGGGTGCCGGGCGGCGCCGAAGCGAAGGCCGGCGGGACCTCGGCGGTCAGCGCGGGGTACGTGTCCGGAGCGGGCGCCTGGGGGCGCGGCTGGGGCTGCGTCTGAGGCGGCACCTGAGGCTGCTGCTGCGACTGCTGCTGTGGCTCGGGCCTGAATTCGTAGACCGGCTGCTGCTGTGGCTCGGGCCTGAACTCGTAGACCGGCTGCGGCGGCGGCTCGGGCCTGAACTCGTAGACCGGCTGCGGCGGCATCGGCGGCGGCCCCACGGGCTGCTCGTACATCGGCTGGGGCGGCGGGGCCTGCTGGATCTGCGGGAGCGGCTGCACCGGCGGCATGGCGGGCTGTACGGGCGGCGCGGGCTGGATCTGCGGCAGCTGCTGCGGAGCGGGCTGCGGGGGCTGCTCCTGGACGGGCGCGGCAGCCGCCGCGGGCGTGGGCGCGGGCGCCGCGTACCAGGTGCTGCCGTACAGCACCGTGCTCAGCCCGGTCAGCAGCCGCTGCACGTCGGCCTGCGGCCGGACCACGAGCCGCATGAAACGGCTGCTGCTGCCCAGCTTGTTGCCGCATTCGCGGACCAGCACCCCGTGCTCGGCCAGCAGCCGGTCGCGCAGCACGGCGCCGTCGACGCCGTCGGGGAGCTTGACGAAGACGAAGTTGCCCTGGGACGGGTAGACGGTCAGCCCCGGCAGGGCCGCGAGCTGCCAGGTCATCTCCTGCCGGTCGCGGGAGACCAGGCGCAGGCTCTGCGCGTACTCCTCGCGGTGGTCCTTGAGCATGAAGACCACCGCCTCCGCGAAGGAGTTGAGGTTCCACTTGGGCAGCATGCGGCGGACCTTCCCGGCCAGCGCGGGGTTGGCGACGAGGTAGCCGAAGCGGATGCCGTGCAGGCCGAAGTTCTTGCCGAGGCTGCGCAGGACGATCACGTTGGGCCGCAGGACGGCCTCGCCGGCGACGCTCGGCCAGGCCTCGGCGTCGGTGAAGTCGAGGAAGGACTCGTCGATCACGACGAGGTCGAGGTCGGACAGGGCGTCCATGAGCGCGACGACGGCGTGCTTGGGGAGGAAGCCGCCGTCGGGGTTGTTGGGGTTGCAGATCACGGCCGTACGCGAACCCCGTGCGCGGACGAACGAGACGAAGGCCGCCGGATCGAGGGCGAATCCGGCGGCCTCCGGGAGGAGGAACATGTCGACGCGCTTGCCGGTCTCCATGGGCTGGTCGGTCCAGCGGCCGAAGGTCGGTATGGGGACGGCCAGGCTCTCGCGGACCAGCAGGTGGTCGATCCAGGTGATCAGCTCGGTCGAGCCGTTGCCCATGGCCACGGTCTGCGGGTTGAGGCCGAGCAGCGAGCACAGCTCGTTGGTGATGACGTCCGTGCTGCTCGGGTAGTACGTGAGGATGTCCCGCATCGACTCCTGGAGCTTGTCGTACATGGCCGGGCTCGGGAAGTAGGGGTTGCACGGGATGCAGAAGTCGACGATGTCGTGTCCTGCGTCGGAGGACGACAGGCCGCCGGCGGCGCGGCGCAGCGCGAAGTACGAGGGACTGTGCGCGGTGTTGGCGCGGAACAACTCGGTGGCATTACCGGTGGCGCCGACTGCGACGGTCACGGCAGAACCTCCCTCGATCACGGGGGCCACGCCGCGGCGGCCCGCTTCCCCTTGCCTGCACCACCTTTTCGCATATTCCTCACATCTGGTACATGTGTGGTGTTTACGGGACAAGTGGTGCGCGGTTCGGCTATCTTGCGGCCGTCCCCGGTCTCATACGGGCCCGGCGGGGCTTCCGTTCAGTCATCGCCTCCCCTGACCGCGCAGGCCCACGGCGACGGTGGTGATCCGGCCCGCGGCGGCCGGCGCGACGAGCTTCACGTCCCCGGCCGGGACATGGTCGAGCACCCGGGTCCGCGTGCGGCCCCTGTCCTTCACCTCTCCTCAGCCGAGCGTGCCCGCGGCCGCGACGAGGAGGGCACGGATCTGGGCGGTGACCGCGAGCCGCTGGGCGACGAAGGCGGGGTCGGTGACCGTGCCGGTGGCCGGGTCGGTGTTGCCGGGGCCGAAGTGCAGCACCGGGGTGTGGACATGGCCGCCCGGGGCGGGCAGCGCGAGCCTGTCCCGCAGCAGGGTGGCCCGGTAGGCGATCTCGTTGGAGAGGTAGTCGCCGCCGCCCCCGGCGCGGGCCGCGGAGCCGGAGGTCGGGCCGCCGTCACGGGTGACGGGGTCGGTCGCCCCGGCGGGGACCTCGGTGACGGTGGTGCGGTCGTGCACCGGGAAGGGGCCGGTGCCGGCGGCGGCGAGCGCCGCGTACGGCAGCGTGGACGCCGTCCACTGCGGCTGCCGGTCGGCGGCGGCCACCGGGACCGGGACCGGGCCGGTGACGGACAGGCCGGTGTTGTCGGGATGGCCGCCGCGCCAGGCGCCGTTGAAGCGTTCGAGGTCGAAGCGTCCGTCCCGGCCCTGGCTGACGGTCGCGAACAGGTCGACCCGGCGCGGGCCTGGCCGGAACCGGGGGCACAGGACGGCTTCGACCGTGCCGTCGGCGAAGTCGCCCCAGCGCACCGGGAAGACGACGGTCTCGACGCGGGCGGGGCCCGCGGCGGTCGCGAGGGTGACGCCGTCCAGGGCGAGCGCCGCAGCCCCGGAGGGATTGCTGCAGCGTATGTCGGTGTCCAGCCGGAAGGGGTCGAAGCCGGTCAGCAGGATGCGCCGCACGCCCTCGGCCAGGGGCGGGCGGACGGCGTCCTGTCCGCGCGAGGCGCGCTCCAGCCGGGCCGCCAGCGCGACACGGCCGGCGGCGGGCAGCGCGAACGCCGGTTCCCACCGGCGCAGTTCCGCGCCGAGGGCGAGCCGGGCCCAGTACAGCGGCCGGTCGTCGTCGTGGCTCAGGTCACCGCCCACCGCCCCGCGGCCCTGGGCCCGGTCCACCGCGGCCCGCCACAGCGCGCGCCCGTGCCGCCGCACGCTCCGGGCGGCCGAGGCCGGGTCGCGGGCCTCCGCCAGGGCCCGGGCGAACCGCGGGGCCGCGGTGTCGAAGCCGCCGCGGCGCAGGATCTCCCGCGGCACGGCCCGCTCCAGGCGCAGTTCCTCCGCCGTGGGCGGCGGCACGTCGGCGGGCACGGCAGGGCGGAGCGGCAGGCGCATCGCGGGGAACCTCCGGGCGGTCGGGTAGCGGGTCGGCCGCCCGGAGCATGGCGCACCGGGGCGCCGCTCCGCCAGGGGTCCCGGGCGCTACGCCGGCTTGCGGGCGAGGAAGAAGATGCTCGGCCCGAACCCCACGCGGGCCAGCGGGGACTGCAGCGCCCCCTCGGCCCGTACCAGCGTCGCGTGCGGGACCACCCGCTTGAGCCGCGCGCTGCGCAGGTTGGACACCGACAGCCGGCGCTCCACGCGCAGCCCCGCGGCCTCCAGCTGCGCGGCCACCGTGCGCGGGTGGTGGTTGACGAACGGGATGCTGTCGCGCTCGCGGTTCTCCGCCGAGCGGATGTCCACCGGCGACCGCGGCACCCGCCGGCGGTGCGCCGCGTAGCGCAGCCGGTTGGCGGCGTGCGCGAGGTTGGCGGTCTCGACGACGGCGGTGCCGCCCGGCCGCAGCACCCTGGCGATCTCGGTCAGCGCGGCCCCCGGGTCGGGCAGGTGGTGCATGACGCGGATCATGGTGACCAGGTCGACGCTCGCGGAGTGCAGCCCGAGGCCTCCCGCGATCATCAGCCGCATGCTCACCCCCGCGAGCCCCCTGAGGAACTCCTCCGCGTCGTCCAGCTGCTTGCGGCTGGCGTCCACCAGCGTGACCCGGTCGGCGAACTCCCGCAGCACCGGCACGAGCCGGCCGAAGCCGCCGCCGACGTCCGCCGCGTGCCCGAAGTGCCGCCCTTCGAGCAGCCGCCGCAACGCGGCGACCTCGGCGTCGTGTTCGTAGCCGCGGCCTTCCCAGTAGGTGCGGTAGCTCTGCGGATTGTCGTCGTACTGGTTGGTGCGCTGCGCCATGGCGCGCCTCCCCCTCGCGTGCTCGTCCACAGGGCATAAGTCACGCGGCAGGTGCGGAACGGTTCCCTCCGGATCGCCCCCGGCGGCTACGGCTTGCCCAAGTCCAGCCGCCCCACCGGCGCACCCGGCTCCGGCCGCGGCTCGGGCACCTCCTGCGGCTGCATCAACGCACGCACCAAAAGCGTCGCACCCGCCACCGCACCCGGCATGAGCAGCACCGACACCAACGGCACCAGGAAACACAGGATCAACGGCACACCGAAGCCCAGCGTCAGCGCCATCCGACCGTGCAGCATCCGCATCCGCATCCGCATCCGCAACGGGACCTCACGCCGCTGGAAGGCCACCCCGCCGCCGAGCCCCCGGCGGCTACGGCTTGCCCAAGTCCAGCCGCCCCACCGGCGCACCCGGCTCCGGCCGCGGCTCGGGCACCTCCTGCGGCTGCATCAACGCACGCACCAAAAGCGTCGCACCCGCCACCGCACCCGGCATGAGCAGCACCGACACCAACGGCACCAGGAAACACAGGATCAACGGCACACCGAAGCCCAGCGTCAGCGCCATCCGCCCGCGCAGCATCCGCATCCGCATCCGCAACGGGACCTCACGCCGCTGGAAGGCCACCCCGCTGAGTTCGAGGGCGAGGAAGTACCCGGAGACGCAGAAGCCGATCGCGGGGACGACGGTCTGGCCGACGAAGGGGATGAAGCCTGCGGCGAACAGCAGGATGCCCCAGGCGGCGACCCGGACCAGCACCCGCAGGCTGTCCCGGGCGGACTGCAGCAGCTCCCGCCACAGCGGGACGTCGGGGGCGTCGGGCGCGCCGCCCTCGGTGACGTCGACCCGCTCGGCGAGGGACTCGTAGAAGGGCTGGCCGACCAGGAGCGTCACCGCTGTGAAGGAGATCACCGCCAGCAGCAGGCCGCCGCCGAAGGCGACCGCGGTGAGCAGCCCGCGGAACAGGCCGCGCCAGGGCGAGTCCCAGTCGTCGGCGAAGGGCGTGGCCCAGGCGGTCGCGTCGTCGGCCCAGAAGGCGAGGACGACCAGTGCCGCCACGTAGCCGACGAGGGTGATCAGCGCCGGCAGCAGCCCGAAGCCGAACCAGCGGCCGTGCCGGAGCACCCAGCGCTGGCCGTCCACGAAGAGCCGTATCCCGTTGGCAAGATCTCGCATGCGCGACAGGGTATGCGAACCGCGCGCGGACGGTGGGGCTCAGACCATGACCTCGCAGTCCCGGGCGCCCGAGGGGTCCGGGTCGAAGAGGCAGACGTCGGAGCCCGTGTCGCCGGTGACGACGCCGGTGCCGGCGATGTCCTGGGCCTTGAGGAAGAGCACGTCGTCGCCCGGTCCGCCGCCCACGGTACCGGAGTTGGCCCCGGCGTCGCCGATGAGGTCGACGAGGTCGTCGCCGTCGCCTCCGGTGACCCGCCCGCTGTTCTCGCCGTTGATCTCGATCATGTCGGCCCCGCCGCCGCCGTCGACGGTCCCCGCGTTGCCGCCGTGGACCGTGATGACGTCGACGCCGCCGGCCCCGGCGACCACGACGCCCGCGGGGACACCGCCCGGGCAGTCGATCTCGTCGAAGCCCTCGGTGCCGGTGACGGCACCCCCGGTGACCGCCCGGCCGTTCACCGTGCAGCCGGCGACGGCGGGCGCGGGCGGCTCGCCGGCCCGCGCGGAGCCGGTCAGCAGCGCGGACGCGCCGGCCAGGACGAGAGCCGCGCCGGCCAGGACCGGACGGGTGCGCGTACGTGCCGTCATCGCTGCTCCTCGGGTGGACGCCTGGAGTGGGGCGCGGTTGGCACGAGCGTCACGTCACGGGAGGCGGCCCGCAATCGGGCGGGGGCCGGCCGGGGGACCGCACCCGGAACGGAGCCTGACGATCCGTCATCATGCGACGACGACCCCGCACCCCGGGGAGGCTGTCAGGGACCTCCCCGGGGTGGTGGGTCAGCCGCCCACGGCCACCGGCACCGTGAGACGGCGGTCGGCGACGCTGCGCGCGACCTCGGCGGTGTACGTACCCGCAAGAGTGCGCCAGTCACCCTCCGAGGGGTCCCAGATCTGCGCGGCACGGCGGGGCAGCGCGATCCGGGCCTCCGTCACGGCGCCCGCCGGAAGCTCCACCGGGAGGAATCCGGCCAGGACGCGGGCCGGGCGTCCGCCCGCCGGGTCCTCGCCCGCGGGCGCCGCCAGGTAGACCTGGACGACCTCCCGCCCGGCCCGGTCACCGGTGTTGCGCAGCCGTACGGTGAGCGTGCCCAGGGTGCCTCGCCCGCCGTCCGCTTCCGGCCCCTCCGCCGGTGCGAAGGAGGCGTCCTCGTAGGCCCAGTCGGTGTAGCCGAGCCCGTGCCCGAACGGGTACGCGGGCTCCGCCCCGGCCCGCTCCCAGGCGCGGTAGCCGATGAAGACGCCCTCGTCGTAGCGCAGGACCCCGTCCCGGGGCACGACCTCGCCGACCGGGGCGTCGGCCAGCCGGGCCGGCCAGGTGGTGGGCAGCCGGCCGCCGGGCTCGGCGGCGCCGAGGAGGACGTCGGCGAGCGCCGCGCCGGCCTCCTGTCCGGGGAACCACCCGATCAGCACCGCGGCGGCCTCCTCGCGCCACGGCATCTCCACCGGCGATCCGGCGTTCACCACGACCACCGTCCGAGGGTTCACCGCGGCCACCGCGTGCACGAGTTCGTCCTGACGGCCCGGCAGCCGCAGGTCCGCGCGGTCGAATCCCTCGCTCTCGACCCGCTCGGTGGTCGCGACCACGACCACCGCCACTTCCGCCTCCCGCGCCGCCGCGACGGCCTCCGCGATCAACTCGTCCCCGTCCCGCTGCGGTTCGCCGTGGACGAGCGAGAAGACGACCGCCCGGACCGGCCCCCTGCGGTCCTGGGGCAGGGCGTGGGTCAGTGAGACCTCGACGGGCACCCCGGCGGTCAGTACGACCCGGCCGCGTTCGACGGGCGCACCGAACATCCCCTCGAAGGGACCGGACTCGGGCCCGGCGACCTGGGTCCCTTCGTAGACCGGCGCGCCGTCCACGACGAGCCGGAAGCCGCCCAGCCCCCGGGTCCCGAAGTGGTGGGCGCCGCTCTCGCGGGGGGTGAAGGTGCCGGTCACCTCGACGGAGTGCAGGGTGTCGTGGGTCACCCCGTCGGGCAGGTCACCGCCCATCCACTGCACGTGGCCCCCGGGCAGCGTGCAGGTGCCGAGGACCTCGCCCGCCGCGTCCCGGCAGACCGCGCGCAGCGCGAAGCCCGGCCCGGCGGGCGCGAGTTCCTCGTTGGGGTCGGCGCCCACGGCGTAGGCCAAGGGGGTGCCCTCCGGCAGCGCCGCGCGCAGGCCGTCCAGCGGCGCGACCACGTGGGCGGGGAAGACCTGCGCGGACCCGCCGCCGAGCACCCGGGCGTCACGCGCGGCCGCGCCGATGAGCGCGATCCCGCGCACCGCGGCGGGGTCGAACGGCAGGACGGGCCGCCCGTCGCGCGGCTCGTTGCGGACCAGGACGAAGGAGCGGCGGGCGATCTCCCGGGCGAGCGCGGGGCCGTCGATCGCGGCGGGGATCCGGTCGGCGGGCACCGCCGCGGGGGTGTCCGCCAGCAGGCCCACCCGGGCGGCGAGCCGCAGCACGTTGCGCACCGCCGTGTCCACGGCGGACTCCTCGACGCGGCCCTCGCGCACCGCGCGGGCCAGCGCCTGCCCGTAGACGGTGCGCGATCCCGGCATGGCCACGTCGAGGCCGCCGGCGAGGGCAGCGGCGGTGTCCCGGGCGGCCGCCCAGTCGGAGACGACGAAGCCGTCGAAGCCCCACTCCTCGCGCAGCACCTCGTTCTGCAGGCGGTGGTGCTCGGTCATCGTGGTGCCGTTGACGGAGTTGTAGGCGGCCATGACGCCCCAGGGACGGGCGTCCCTGACGATGGCCTCGAAGGGCGCGAGGTAGAGCTCGCGCAGGGCGCGCTCGCCGATGACGTTGTCGACGGTGAAGCGCTCGGTCTCGGCGTCGTTGGCGACGAAGTGCTTGACGGTCGTGCCGACCCCGCCGTCCTGGACGCCCGCGACGTAGCCGGTGCCGATCTCACCGGTGAGGTACGGGTCCTCGGAGTACGCCTCGAAGTGCCGCCCGCCCAGCGGCGAACGGTGCAGGTTGACGGTCGGGGCGAGCAGGACGTGCACGCCCTTGCGGCGGGCCTCCTGGGCGAGCAGCCGCCCGGTGCGGCGGGCGAGGGCGGGGTCCCAGGTGGCGGCGAGCGCCGTGGGGCTGGGCAGCGCGATGGAGGGGTCGTCCGCGGTCCAGCGCACGCCGCGCACCCCGATGGGCCCGTCCGACATGACCAGCGAGCCCAGTCCGATCTCGGGCAGCGCGGGCAGCGACCACATGTCCTGCCCGGCCAGCAGCCGTGCCTTCGCGTCGAGGTCGAGCTTGCCCAGCGCGCGTTCGACCGCGTCGTCGAGCGGGGTTCCGGAGGTGTCGCTCATGGGGTGGACTCCTTCGTGAGGACGTGACAACCCGTCGCCTGCCTGCCTGACTGGTCGCCATCCTCCGGCCCGCGTCCTGTTGATCGGTAGGTGTCGTCACCTCTTCGTTACTTTCGGCCCGTACCCGGCACCGGGCTAGGCTCACGCCTGTGACTGCCAACGACCGCGGCCGGGGACTCGGCCGCGCGGTCCGCAACGAGGACCGCAAGGCGGAGATCATCCAGGCCGCCCTCGAAGTGATCGCCGAACGCGGCTACCGGGGGGCTTCGCTGGCCGCCGTCGCGGAGCGGGTCGGGCTCACGCAGCAGGGGCTGCTCCACTACTTCCCGACCAAGGAGGCCCTGCTCGTCGCGGTGCTCGAGGTCCGCGACCGGTGGGACATGGCCTCGGCGGCGCTGCACGGCACGGCCTGGCCGATGGAGATGGTGGCCAACCTGGTCGAGTACAACGCCACCCGGCCGGGCGTCGTCCAGGTCTTCAGCGTGCTCGCCGGCGACAGCGTCACCGAGGACCACCCGGCGCGGGAGTACTTCAGGGACCGCTACACACGGGTGCGCCGCTGGGCCGCCGACTCGCTGCGCGCCGAGTACGGCGGGACGCTGCCCGGCGGCCTCACGCCCGAGCAGGCCGCCCCGTTGCTCGTGG
The DNA here is from genome assembly GCF_033792805.1 of Streptomyces sp. PA03-1a. Taxonomy (NCBI): domain Bacteria; kingdom Bacillati; phylum Actinomycetota; class Actinomycetes; order Kitasatosporales; family Streptomycetaceae; genus Streptomyces; species Streptomyces sp. PA03-1a. The sequence continues at coordinate 6,233 of NZ_JARAVO010000051.1, read as the reverse complement.
CCGTCATGGACGGTCTGCAACTGCAGTGGCTGCACGACCCCGGCGAGGTGGACATGCCCGCGGTCTTCCGGCGCTTCGTCGCCCTGCTCGATCCGGCCCGCGACGCCGGGGAACCCGGCGGCGCGTGAGGGGCGCACCCATCCGGGCACGCCCCTCGTCCCCCGTTCCCGCCCGCTGCTAATCGGGCAGACGCACCAGCATCTTCCCGGTGTTGTCACCGCGCAGGACGCCGAGGAAGGCCTCCAGGTTGTTCTCGATCCCGTCGACGACGGTCTCGCGGTAGCGCAGCCTGCCCTCGCGGATCCAGCCGCCGACCTCCTGGACGAACTGCGACTGCAGGTCGTAGTGGTCACCGACGAGGAAGCCCTCGATGCGCAGCCGGTTCTGGATGAGCCGGGACAGGTTGCGGGGGCCGGGGGCGGGCTCGGTCGCGTTGTAGAGGGCGATCATGCCGCAGACGGCCACCCGGCCGCGCAGGTTGAGGGCGCCGATGGCCGCCTCGAGGTGCTCGCCGCCCACGTTGTCGAAGTAGACGTCGATGCCGTCGGGCGCGGCCGCCGCCAACTGCTCGGCCACGGGGCCGTCCTTGTAGTTGAAGGCGGCGTCGAAGCCGTACTCCTCGACGAGGAGCTTGACCTTCTCGTCCGAACCGGCGCTGCCGATGACCCGGGAGGCACCCTTGAGCTTGGCGATCTGGCCGACCTGGCTGCCGACCGCGCCCGCCGCGCCGGAGACGAAGACCGCGTCGCCCTCCTTGAGGCCGGCGACGCGCAACAGGCCCGCGTAGGCGGTGAGGCCGGTCATCCCGAGCACGCCCAGGTAGGTGCTGAGCGGGGCGAGGTCGGGGTCGACCTTGACCGCGGTCTCCGCGTTGACCAGGGCGTACTCACGCCAGCCGAGGAAGTGCAGCACGTGGTCGCCGGGGGCGAAGCCCTCCGCGCCCGAGGCGACGACCCGGCCGACCGCGCCGCCGTGCATCGGCTTGTCCAGCCGGTACGGCTCCGCGTACGACTTCGCGTCGTTCATACGGCCTCGCATGTAGGGGTCGACCGACACGTAGAGGTTGCGCACGAGGATCTCACCGGGTCCGGGCTCGGGGACCTCGGTCTCGCGCAGCGCGAAGTCCTCGGGCTTCGGCCACCCGTGCGGGCGGGCGACCAGGTGCCATTCACGGCTCTTCGGCATGGGGGAACGCCTCCAAAGCTTTAGGTTCTTAACTAACCATGAGCCTGGATGTTTGAGGAAGTCAAATAAATCGGCATGGGCGTGTCCCGTCGCACACCGCGGCGACGGCCGGTGGGACCGCAGGACGGAGCGGGTCGGAGCGGGTCGGTGGACGAGCCGGGGAGGACGGGCCCGGTGCCCGTCAGGTGCACCACCACAGGAAACGGGTGCAGGAGGGCGTCGGCTTCGGCGTGTGCGTGGGGGGCGCGGACGCCGGGCTCGAGTTCTGCGGCGCCGAGGTGGTGGGGCCCCCTCCGGCGGGGGGCTTGGTCCCGGAGCCGGCGGGCGGGTGGCTGACCGAGGCGGAGGCCGAGGCCGAGGGGGACGACGACTCCTTGTCGCTCTTGGAGGCGCTGGGCGACGCGGAGGCGCTCGCGCTCTCGGACGCCGGGGCGTCGGAGGCGGGTGCCGCCGGGTCCCCCGAGGTGTCGTCGCCGGGCGAGGAGGTCGGGCGCGGGGAGGCGCCGTCGGTCCGCGTGTCGTCCGAGGCGGCCGAACTCGCGCCCGTCACGTAGCCGGCGAGCGGGAGTTCCGCCACGCTCCAGCCGACGAGCACGATCGCGGCGCCCACCAGGGTGCCGACCAGCAGCCGGGAACGGCGGCGGGTGCGGACGCGGCGGGTGCGGGCCCGGCTGCCGGAACGGCGCGGGGAGCTCTCCGCGGACCCCCGTCCCGCGGCCTTGCGGCGGTCCGCACGACCGCCCTCGGGCGGCGCCGTGGCCTCGCCCTCGTCGGTCCCGGGCTCCTGCACGGGCGCGTCGGCAGGCCCCTGCGCACCGAGCTGGTGAGCGGGCGTTCCGCACCCCGGGCAAGACAGGGCGCCGTTGATGTGCCGTCGGCATGCTGCGCAGTAGTCCATTGCCCCGGCAGCGTATGGGACGCGACGATACGACGTACATATGAGTTGACCGTCGATCCCGTGAAACCTCTGTGAAACCCGGGACATGCGGGTTTAGGGGCCGATCAGCCCCGAATCAACCCCGAACCACCACGGAATCAACCACCGAACGGCACATCGGGCATCCCCTGCCCGGCCCCCGGCACCACCAGCAGCGATCCCGACAGCGGCCGCTCGGCCAGCTCCCGGGCGTCAAGGCCCGTGCTCGCGGAGGTGATGTAGAGATCGGTCAGCGACGGGCCGCCGAAGGCGCAGGCGGTGGGCCGCCGTACCGGCACCTCCACGACCCGGTCCAGGTCCCCCCGCGGGGTGTAGCGGCGGACGGCGGCCCCGTCCCACAGGGCCACCCAGACGCAGCCCTCGGCGTCCACGGTGAGGCCGTCCGGGAGCCCCGCGGCCTCCTCGACCTCCGCGAACGGCCGCCGCCCGCGGACGAGTCCGGTGTCCCGGTCGACGTCGAAGACGTCGACGCGCCGGGTCGGGCTGTCCACGTAGTACATGAGGGAGCCGTCGGGGCTCCAGTCGGTGCCGTTGCTGACGGTCACGTCGTCCAGCACCGGCTCGACCGTGCCGTCCGGGGCCACCCGGCGCAGGGTCCCGCCGCCGGGCGCCTCGTCGTAGCGCATGGTGCCGGCCCACAGGGTGCCCGCGGCGTCCACGGCGGCGTCGTTGGCCCGCCGGCCGGGGACGGGGTCGCGGTGCAGCCAGCGGAAGGCACCGTCCGCGTCGTACAGCCCCACGCCGTCGCGCAGGTTCACCACCACGCCGCCGGCCGCGCGCGGCTTGGCCGCGCCGACGTGCTGCCCGGTCGCCATCACCGACTCGCCGCCGCCGGCCGGGTCGTACCAGTGCACCCGGGAGGCGAGGATGTCCACCCACAGCAACCGCGCGCCGACCGGGTCCCAGGTCGGGCCCTCGCCGAGGCGCGCCCCGGCCTTGAGGGCGAGTTCGACCCCGCTCATCGCGCACCGCCCCGGTGCCCGAGGCGCTCGGACAGCTCGGCGGCGCCCTTGACGGCCAGTTCCTCCAGCTCGGCCCGGCGCTCCTCGGTCCAGCGGATCATCGGCACGGAGATGCTGAGCGCGGCCACCACCCGTCCCGCCGAGTTGCGGACCGGGGCGGCGACGCAGGAGACGTCCGGGTTGGACTCGCGCCGCTCGACGGCGACCCCCCGCTCGCGCACCGCACCGAGCTGGCGCCGCAGTTCGTCGGCCGAGGTGATGCTGTGCTCGGTCATCGCGGGCAGCGGCCCGTCGCCGGGCAGGCGTTCGTCGAGGGCGTCCGGGGGCAGCGAGGCCAGCAGCATCTTGCCGACGGAGGTGCAGTGCGCGGGCAGCCTGCGCCCGGCCGCCGACACCATCCGGACCGCGTGGGTGCTGTCCACCTTGGCGATGTAGATGACGTCGGTGCCCTCCAGGATCGCCACGTGCACCGTCTCGTCGCAGGTCTCCGCGACCGAACGGGCCACCTGCTGACCCTCGGCGGCGAGGTCCAGCTGCTCGGCGTAGCGGCTGCCGAGCTGGTACGTGCGCACGCCGAGGCGGTAGCGGCCGGACTGACCGGGCTGCGGCACCAGGTAGTTGCGCGCGGCGAGGGTCGTCACCAGCTCGTGCACGGTGGTGCGCGGCAGACCCAGCCTGCGGGTGATCTCGGGCGCGGACATCGTGCCGTCGCCTTCGAGGAAGAGCTCCAGGATGTCCAGGGCTCTGGTCACGGCGGGTACGAGACGTCCCATCTCTGCTCGCTCTCTCCGGCGCCTGTTCGATATTCCGTATAGCGATCGGTATCGCGAACGCAGCGTATCCGCGCCGGGTCGTAGCGGGCAATGGCCGCGCACCGCGCCACGCCGATTGTCTGCTTGTCGGATAACTCTAGGGCCCTTTGCTACTTTCTCAGTGCCCATCAGGGGCTTTGCACCGCTTTCCCACCTTTCGGTGATTCCTTCACCTCTCTCCTCCTACGGGGTCGCCGTGACGATCACGCCCAGCAGCATGCGCAAGACGCCCAACCGGCCCGGCGGGCTCGTCCCCGCACCGGCCACCGGCGACGGCGACCGGCCGGCCCCGGTCCCCGGCGCCCCCCGCCGCTACGACTACGCGCGCCACGGGACGCTCGCCGGACCCCTCAACGACCCCCCTCGGCCAGGGGTGCTGTACCGGGTCAGGTACCGCAGCCTGATCTCCCGCGAAGGGCACCGGATCCGCACCTGGCTGCTGCTCACCGCCGCACCCCTGGCCTCGCTGGGCGTGCTGGTCTGGCTCGTGCAGCCGCGCCACTGGACGGCCCGGGAGACCGCGCCGCAGTGGGCGCACGTCGCCGACACCGCGATGCTGGTCTCCCTCGGCCTCCTCGAACTCCTCCGCCTGGTCGCCGTCCTCGCCCACGCCCACGCCACCCTGGTCGCCCGCGACCCGGTCCCGGTCGCCCCGGCACCGGGCACCCGGGTCGCCCTCCTGGTCTCCTCCGCCCCGGGCGGTGAGTCCCTGGAGGAGCTGCGGGCCACGCTGGAGGGCGCGGTACGCGTCCGGCACGAAGGCCCCGTCGACGTGTGGCTGCTGGACCAGGACGACGACCCGGAGGTCCGGCGGCTCTGCGAGACGCTGGGCGTACGGCACTTCACCCGCAAGGGCGTCGCGCGCTGGAACCACCCCAAGGGCGCCCTGCGCGCCGGCGCCCGGCACGGCGACCACAACGCCTGGCTCGACGCCCACGGCGGCGACTACGAGTTCACCGCCGGCGTCGGCACCGGCCAGGTCCCGCTCCCCCACTACCTGGAGCGGATGCTCGGTTACTTCCGCGACCCGGACGTCGCCTTCGTCGTCGGCCCGCAGGTCCACGGCGACCACGACACCGCCGTGACGAGGGCCGCCGAGAGCCACCGGTTCCTCGTCCACGCCTCCGCGCAGCGGGCCGGCAACCGTTACGGCTCCGCCCTGTTCACCGGCACCACCGACGTCGTCCGCGTCACGGCGCTGCGGCAGGCCGGCGGGATGTACGACTCCGCCGCCGGCGACCTGGCCACCGGGCTGGAGATCCACGCCCGCCGCAACCCCGCCACCGGCCGCAAGTGGCGCTCGGTCCACACCCCGGACGTGGTGGCCGTCGGCCGGGGACCGTCCTCCTGGAACGGCTTCTTCGCCCAGGAACTGCACCGCAGCCGCGGCACCTACGAGTCCCTCCTGCGGCAGTTCTGGAAGGCCCCGTGGAAACTGCGCCCCGGCAGCCTGCTCACCTACACGCTGGCGGCCGCCCGTTACCCCCTCTCGGGCCTCGGCTGGATCCTCTCCGCGCTGGCCTGCGTGCTCTTCCTGGGGCTCGGTGCCTCCGGCGCCCCCTTCGACCCCACGGTGTGGCTGGCGCTCCACGGCGCCGCCGTCGCGTTCCGGATCGCCCTGTGCCTGGGGACCCGAGGGCGCAACGCCGGCCCCCACCGGCCGAAGGGGTCCTTCGGCGTCGCGGGGTTGCTGATGTCCGCGGTGTCCGCCCCGCTCCACGTACTCTCCCTGGTACGGACGGTGCTCCGGCGCCCGCCGGGCCGGCTCGCCACGGCCGAGGGCGGCCCGGCCCGCCCGGACCGGCTCGCCACCTTCCGTGTCCACCTGCTCTGGGCGGCCCTGCTCGCCGGTTCGCTGCTCGCCTCGGTCCCCCGCGGCCACGCCCACCCGGCGCTGCGCGTCTGGGCCGCGATCGCGCTGCTGACCTCCCTGGTCCCGCTGCTGGTCTGGCGGTGCAGCGTGCTGCGGCGCCGGGTGGCGGACGTCCTGGCCGCTCGGCAGGCGCGACGGGCCCGGCGTACGGCCAGGGGCCGGCACCGCGCGCCCAGGCAGCGCGCCTCCGCCCGCATGGCGGCGGTACGGCACCACATGGCGCGGCGCTGAGGAACACGGCAGGACCCGGCACACCAGGACGGCCGCCCGGTACGGGCGGCCGTCCTTGCTTCGTCCTCGCTTCGTCCTCCTCAGCCGGGCACCGCGGGCCTCGACGGCGCGGCCGAGGGGGATGTGGAGGGAACGGCCGCCGAAGCCGGGGCGGACGCCGGAGCCGGGGCAGCCACCGAGGGCGGGGCGGACGCCGAAGCCGGGGCGGACGCCGACGGGGTCCAGGTGGGTAC
>NZ_JARAVO010000517.1:0-572 GCF_033792805.1 Streptomyces sp. PA03-1a | reverse complement strand
GCACCGGCGACCAGAAAGGCCCTCGTGCCACACCGTAATGCACCCCTGACCGAGACCGGACGCCTGCGTCTGGCCCGCTGCGTCGTGGACGACGGCTGGCCGCTGCGCCGGGCCGCCGAACGCTTCCAGGTCTCGCCCACCACCGCCCAGCGCTGGGCCGACCGCTACCGCGCCCTGGGCGAGGCCGGCATGGCCGACCGCTCCTCACGCCCGCACCACAGCCCGCGCCGGACCCCGACCCGCACCGAACGCCGGATCATCAAGGTCCGCCTCGCCCGCCGCTGGGGACCAGCGCGGATCGCGCACCTGCTGAACCTGGTGCCCTCCACCGTCCACCGCGTCCTGACCCGGTTCGGGCTGGCCCGCCTCGCGCACCTGGACCGGGCCACCGGGCAGCCGATCCGCCGCTACGAACGCGACCGACCCGGCGAGCTGGTTCACGTGGACATCAAGAAACTCGGCAACATCCCCGACGGTGGCGGCCACAAGGTGCTGGGCCGCCCAGTAGGACGCAAGAACCGCACACAGGTGGGTTACAGCTACCTGCACACCGCCGTCGACGACCACTCCCG
>NZ_JARAVO010000516.1:0-592 GCF_033792805.1 Streptomyces sp. PA03-1a | reverse complement strand
CGCGAGGGTCTTGCGCACGCGGGAGTCCAACCGCCCGGCGTCCTGGTCCGTCACCTCGGACGTCACGTCGATCAGCGTCCTGGCGGCCGACGGCCCCTGAAGCGCGCGCCGCAGTCCGGCGTCCCCGACCGCGGCGCTGAACGCGGCCAGCGTGGCCACGGCGCAGGTGGTCAGGACGACGGACAACAATGCGGCAGCGAGTAGCAGCCGGTGCGCGCGCAGGCGCAGCAAAACGAAGCCCGGCACCATGCCCCCCGTTCTCGATGCCCATAACAGTGTGTTGCGAGTGCACGACCAGGTCACCGCCGAGCGGGGGGAGCGACACAGACTACGCCCATGCCACGACGTGACCAACAACTGCCCCATTGCCACACGAAAGTGGGTGGGCGCACGATCGGATGCTCATCGTCATCTTAAGCCTGCGTTTGTTTCCATCGTGTGAACAGGGGCTCAGCTTGGTGGCGCTTATGCTGGCGGGCATGAGCGAGGGACTGCTGGAACGGTGTGAGGGCCCGGGGGGCGACGGGGCGGCCTCCGAGGCGATGGTGGTGGTCGAGGACCTGGTGCGCACCTTCGGTGCCGGGGACACCGC
>NZ_JARAVO010000515.1:0-596 GCF_033792805.1 Streptomyces sp. PA03-1a | reverse complement strand
CGCGAGGGTCTTGCGCACGCGGGAGTCCAACCGCCCGGCGTCCTGGTCCGTCACCTCGGACGTCACGTCGATCAGCGTCCTGGCGGCCGACGGCCCCTGGAGCGCGCGCCGCAGTCCGGCGTCCCCGACCGCGGCGCTGAACGCGGCCAGCGTGGCCACGGCGCAGGTGGTCAGGACGACGGACAACAATGCGGCGCCCAGGAGCAGCCGGTGCGCGCGCAGGCGCAGCAAGACGAAGCCCGGCACCATGCCCCCCGTTCTCGATGCCCATAACAGTGTGTTGCGAGTGCACGACCAGGTCACCGCCGAGCGGTGAGGAGTGACTCAGACTACGCCCATGACATGACGTGTTCGCACACGTGTCTCCACGATCACACCGTGGTGAGGTCGGGAACGGGCGAACGGATACGATCATCGCATCCGCGATGCCGTGCTCGTTACCACCGTGTGAACAGTGGCACGAGAAATCCCCTTATGCTGCGCGCCATGACTGAGACAGCGCTGGAACGGTGTGAGGGCCCGGGGGGCGACGGGGCGGCCTCCGAGGCGATGGTGGTGGTCGAGGACCTGGTGCGCACCTTCGGTGCCGGGGACAC
>NZ_JARAVO010000514.1:0-607 GCF_033792805.1 Streptomyces sp. PA03-1a | reverse complement strand
GCCAGCAGGCACAACGCGGGCGCCACCACCAGCACCGGGTCCACCCCCAGCGCGCCCGTGGTGTCCGTCGTCAGCGCGCCGGACCCGCCGCCACGCCCGGACAGCTGCCAGTAGCCCAGGCCCGCCACGAGCAGCAACGCCACGTCGGTGCCCGCCTGCACGGCACCCGGCAGTGCGCCCTTGCGGGTCCGTGCCTGCCGTTCGACGGCGTAGGTGCCCGAACGGCGCAGCGCCGGCGAGGCCACCGCGACGCCGCAGGCGAGCGCGGCCAGCACACCCGCCCACCAGGCCGTGGAGGACGGCAGGTCCAGGTGCACGTCCGCCCGTGCCAGGGCACCGTGCCCGGCGAGCAGCCGTACCAGCGGCCCGGCCAGGAACGGTGCCAGCACGGCGGCGGGCAGCGCCAGCAGCAGTGCCTCGGTGGCGGCCAGGTTCGCGATGCGGGTCCGCGAGCCGCCGCGGGCCCGCAGCTGGGCGGTCTCCTCGGCGCGTTCGCTGGCGAGCAGGCCCGCCACGAGCATCAGCGCCAGGCCTGCGAGCACGATCAGCTGCAATGCGCTGATGAGCAGCGTCGAGCGGCTGACCAGCAGGTTGCGGCTCAGGTCGG
>NZ_JARAVO010000513.1:0-615 GCF_033792805.1 Streptomyces sp. PA03-1a | reverse complement strand
TGTTGTCGTTGCTGCACAACGCGCCGCAGCGCAAGGCGCTGCTGGCGCGGCTGCGGACGATGGGGATGACGGGTCGTCAGCGGCAGTGGCTGGCGGTGCTGGAGATGCTGCCGCAGGTCCTGCTGGGCGCCCTGGGCGGTGTGCTGGTGAGCGTGGCCACCGTGCCGCTGGTACGCCCCGGCGTGGACCTGGTGGCGCTGGCCTTCACCGTCCGCACACCGGCCACCGACCTGTCGGGCGCGGTGCTGCGCACCGACGCGGCGTCGCTGCTGGTACCCGCGGCCGCGCTGGTGGTGCTGGCGTGTGTGGTGCTGGCCGTCCAGGCCTGGCTGACAGGACGACGAGGAGAAGGAACCGAACTCCGGATGGGGGAACGATCATGACTCAGAACACGTCCGGCACCGCCGAGCGCGGCAACGTCACACTGGCGGATCTGGAGCGCCGTGTCACCGAGAGCCGGGAGCGGCCTGCCTACGGGCATGACGCGTTGATCGTCTGCGACCGGCTGGTGCGGATCTTCACCGCCCAGGGCGTGGAGGTCCAGGCCCTGCAGGGCCTGGACCTGCTGGTGCAGCAGGGCGAACTGATGGCCCTGGTCGGCGCGTCGGGCAGCGG
>NZ_JARAVO010000512.1:0-631 GCF_033792805.1 Streptomyces sp. PA03-1a | reverse complement strand
AGCCGGCTGAACGAGTCGTCTGCTGTCATTGCACCTCTCTGCGAAAGCGCGCGGGGGGCCCTGGTGCCGTATGGCACCAGGGCCCCGAAGGAACTGCTACACCATCTGCCGGCCCTGGTACTGCGCCGGCCTTCTGTTTCCGCCCACCCGACCGGAATGCTGCCGGGGGTGCGGGGATCGCGGATGCGTGACCGGAGACCACCTCACTATCGATGTCCTGCGGTACCCGGGCTCACGATGTCCGCCCGGGCGATCCTGATGGCGCTCGGCTCCTCCGTTCTTCCCTCGGGAATCAATCACTCACCTACTGCGGGTACTGCTCTCCTGCGTACTGCTGGTGATGCGAACCGCTCAGTGACCTACCACAGCGCCACTGTCCGGCAGCCGGCCCCGTCGCCCGTCCTGCACCTGCTCCGGCTTGGAACCCCTCTGCCGAACCTCCCGGTGCGCGCGCCCGCAGCCGACGCCTTCACCGGGGTACTGCTCATGACTTCACTGCTGGGTACTGCGCACTGCACTTACAGGTACTGCTCACGGCGGCCCCTGATCACTGCGGGCCACCCGGTCCGGCGTCAGTCCCGTCGCCGTCCTGCAACCGCTCTGGCTTCGGAACTCCACCACCGCACCGTCC
>NZ_JARAVO010000511.1:0-635 GCF_033792805.1 Streptomyces sp. PA03-1a | reverse complement strand
GAGGAAGTGATCGATCATGCGGGCGACCGTGTGGCACGGCAAGCACGACGTACGGGTCGAGACCGTGCCCGACCCCCGGATCGAAGAGCCGACCGACGCGGTGGTGCGCATGACGTCCACCGGCCTGTGCGGATCGGACCTGCACCTGTACGAGGTCCTCGCCCCGTTCATGACGCCCGGCGACATCCTGGGGCACGAACCCATGGGCATCGTCGAGGAGACCGGCTCCGAGGTGGACAACCTGGCGCCCGGCGACCGCGTCGTGGTGCCGTTCCAGATCGCCTGCGGCACCTGCTACATGTGCCGCGAGGGGCTGCCGACGCAGTGCGAGACGACCCAGGTCACCGAGTACGGCTGCGGGGCGGAGCTCTTCGGCTACACCAAGCTCTACGGGCGTGTCCCCGGGGCCCAAGCGGAGTACCTACGGGTGCCGCAGGCGCAGTTCGGCCCGATCAAGGTTCCGGACGGGCCGCCCGACGACCGGTACGTCTACCTCTCCGACGTCCTGCCCACGGCCTGGCAGGCGGTGAAGTACGCCGACGTCCCCCAGGGCGGCAGCGTGGTCGTCCTGGGACTGGGGCCGATCGGCGACATGTGCTGCCGCGTCGCCCGCCACCTGGGCGCGGGCAAGGTCA
>NZ_JARAVO010000510.1:0-670 GCF_033792805.1 Streptomyces sp. PA03-1a | reverse complement strand
GGGCCCCGACCCCGGCCCACCACGAACCGCGCGAGGCCCGCACCAACCGCGCCGGATGGGGTCCCCCCCCAGCCTTCGGCCGGGGGGGGACCCCATCCGGCGCGGTTGGTGCGGGCCTCGCGCGGTTCGTGGTGGGCCGGGGTCGGGGCCTCCGGGCTGGGCATTCTGGACCGCATATTTATGTGCATGACGGGCGGCACTTGTTGTGCCGTCCATGCCGCACAACAAATACACGTCAGCGTCCAGAACGCCCACCCTCCGGCCCCGTCCCCTCCGCCGGTTCCGCGACCAACGGCCGGTGGGGGGTCAGAAGGCGGACCGGGGCTGCCCCAAGTGCCTTACTGAACCCCCACCGGCCGTCATGCGCCCACACGACCGGAGGGGGTGTGGCGGGGTGCCCCCATGGGGGTCCCCCGGCCGAAGGCTGGGGGCGTGCGCCGGCGCGGCACCGACCCCAAACCAACGGAGCGCAGGCCCGCACTGACCGCGCCGGGCAATCGGGCGGGTGGTGGGAAAAACCCCAACCGCAACCACAACGCACCGCACACGACAACCGGCCCGCGCAGACGCACCCCCGCACCCGCTACGCGGAACCCGTGCGGACGCGGAGGGCGCGGCGCAGGTCGTCGAGCTGGTCGGCGAGGCGGCGGCGCAGGGCGGGGATCGGGGC
>NZ_JARAVO010000050.1:0-43682 GCF_033792805.1 Streptomyces sp. PA03-1a | reverse complement strand
GGGGTCCGCTGCGACGGCACGGGGTGACGGCCGGGCGGTACGTCTCCGGGGCGGCGTGGTGCGCGCGCCCCGGACGACCCGGAACGGTCGGGCCGGTGGCCGGTGGCCGGACCGTTCCGGGTGGTGGGGCGGCTACGCGCGCGGCGTGAGTCGCAGGGTGAGGATCTGGAACGGCCGCAGGGACACCCGGATCCCTCCGTCGGGCCCGAGTTGCGCGCTCTCCCCCTCCAGCGGGCGTTCCAGCAGGTCGGTCACCTGCACCCGCTCCACCGGGAACGAGGCGCTCAGGGTGGTCGCGGCGCGCCCGCCGAGCGACTCGTACAGCCGGACGACCACGTCGCCGGACCGGTCGTCGGCGAGCTTGACCGCCTCGATCGCGGCCCGCGTGCCGTCGAGGGTCACCAGGGGCGCGACCGGCCCGCCGCCCGGGGCACCGGCGGTGACGCGCAGCGGCAGGTTGAGCTCGTAGCCGCCCGCCACGGCGTCCTCCACGGCCGCGCCGGGCAGCAGCGCGTACGTCATGCGGTGCGTGCCCTGGTCGGCGTGCGGGTCGGGCACGCGGGGCGCCCGGACCAGGCTGAGCCGCAGCGTCGTGGTGGTGCCGCCGTCCTCGCGGGAGGTGCGGCCGACATCGTGGCCGTAGGTCGAGTCGTTGAGCACGGCCACGCCGTACCCGGGCTCGGCGACGTGCACCCAGCGGTGGCAGAAGACCTCGAAACGGGCCGCGTCCCAACTGGTGTTGGTGTGCGTGGGCCGGAAGACGTGCCCGAACTGGATCTCGGCGGCGCTCCGGTCGGCGTGCACGTCCAGCGGGAAGGCCGCCTTGAGGATCTTCTCGCTCTCGTGCCAGTCGATCTCCGTCTCGAAGTCGATCCGCGGGCTGCCCGCGCGCAGCCGTACGGTCTGCGCGAGGCGGGAGCCCCCGAAGGACCGCTCGACGCGGATGGCGCCCACAAGCGGGCCCTCCTCCACGACGGTGATCGCGTCGGCGGCCGTCAGGTCGGTGTACTGGCGACGGTAGTGCCGGTCGATGTCCCAGGCGTCCCACTGGTTGGGCAGGTCGGTGTGGAGCCGCAGCAGGTTGCCGCGCGCGCCGGGGGCCAGCACCTCGCGGCCCGCGGTCAGGTCGAACACCGAGGTGAGCAGCCCGTCGTCGTCGAGTTCGACGCGGACCAGCCCGTTGTCCAGGACACGGCCGGTGACGGTCACCTTGCCGCCCGGCTCACCCGCCACGACCGGCCCCGCCCCGGAGGCCGGCAGCTCGGCGAAGACCGCTACCCGGCCGTCGGCGAGCGGCTGGCCTCCGGTTCCGTCCGGCGCCGCCGGCACCGCGACGACCTCCGCCCGGGCCCGCGGTGAGGTGTTGAACACCCACGGCGCCGACGGCCCGGTGCCGGGGTCGCCGGCCACCACCGCGGCGGCGGTGGCGGTGATCGCCTCCAGCTCCTCCTTCAGCCGGGCGTAGGTCGCCTCGGCCTCGCGGTGCACCCAGGCGATGGAGGAGCCGGGCAGGATGTCGTGGAACTGGTGGAGCAGGACCGTCTTCCACAGCCGGTCGAGGTCCTCGTACGGGTACGCGTACGAAGGGTCGCGCAGCGCGGCCGTGGCGGCCCACAGCTCGGCCTCGCGCAGCAGGTGCTCGCCGCGCCGGTTGCCGGACTTGGTGCGGGCCTGGCTGGTGTATGTGGCACGGTGCAGCTCCAGGTAGAGCTCGCCGGACCACACCGGGGCGTCCTCGTACTCCGCCCGGGCCTCGCGGAAGAAGGTGTCCGGGTCCTGGACGACGACCTTGGCCGAGCCCTCCAGGTCGCGCAGGCGCCGGGCCTTCTCCAGCATCTCGCGGGTCGGGCCGCCCCCGCCGTCGCCGTGCCCGAAGGGGACCAGGGAACGCGTGCCGCCGCCCTTGTCCGCGTAGTTGCGCACGGCGTGGGCCATCTCCTCGCCGGAGAACACCGCGTTGTAGGTGTCGACGGGCGGGAAGTGCGTGAAGATCCGGGTGCCGTCGATGCCCTCCCACCAGAAGGTGTGGTGCGGCATCTTGTTCGTCTGGTTCCACGAGATCTTCTGCGTGAGGAACCACTCCATCCCGGCCAGCCGGGCGATCTGCGGGTAGGCGCCGGTGTAGCCGAAGGAGTCGGGCAGCCACACCCCCCGGCACTCGACGCCGAACTCCTCGGCGAAGAAGCGCTTGCCGTGGATCAGCTGGCGGGCCATCGCCTCGCCGCCCGGCAGGTTGCCGTCGGCCTCCACCCACATGCCGCCGACCGGCACCCAGTTGCCGGCCTTCGCCGCCTCCTGCATGCGCCGGTACACCTCGGGGTTGCGCTCCTTGACCCAGGCGTACTGCTGGGCCTGGGAGCAGGCGAAGACCAGCTCCGGGTAGTCGGCGGCGAGCGCGGTGACGTTGGAGAAGGTGCGGGCGGTCTTGCGCTTGGTCTCACGCAGCGGCCACAGCCACGCGCTGTCGATGTGGGCGTGGCCGACCGCGGACAGCGTATGGGCGCTGGCGTGGGCGGGCCGGGACAGCGCCCCGGCGAGTTCCGCGCGGGCCGCGGCGGCGGTGCCGGCGACGTCCGCGATGTCGAGGGCGTCGAGCATCCGCTCCAGGGCGCGCAGCAGTTCGTGGCGGCGCGGCTCGGCCGTGGACAGCTCACGCATCAGCTCGCCCGCGACCTCGATGTCCAGGACCAGGTGCCACACGTCCTCGTCGAGCACGGCGAGGTCCGCGCGGGCCATCGTGTACAGCGGTTCCGCGGGCGCGGTGAGCCGGTCGCCGAGCGGGGTCGGCAGGAACCCCTTGGCCAGGATGTCGGGGTTGGCGGCGGCCTCCAGCAGCAGCTCCACCGGTTCACCGCCGGCCGCGGGGTTCGCGACGGGCACGTACTGGTTGCGCGGCTCGATGCCCTTGACCGGGGTGCCGGACGCGTCGTGGACCAGGGCCTCGGCCTGGCCGCCGGGCCAGTCGCCGATGAAGCCGAGGTCGAAGACGGCCTCGACGCGCCGGCCGGCCCATTCCGCGGGGACGGTGCCCCGGGCGCGTATCCAGCTGGTCGACCAGGGGGTGCCCCAGCGGTCGCCGGTCGCGAAGGGGACGTACTCGGCGGCCAGCGCCTCGCCCACCGGAACCGGTTCGCCGTCCACGTGCCACGCGGTGAGCGTCAGCGGCACCGACGCGGCGTACACCGCGGGGCGGATGCGCTGTTCGAGGACGCGGTCGAGGCGCGCCTCGACCTGCTTGCGGTCGTCGTGCATGGGTGCTGGTCCCCTCAGTCCCGGAGGTAGGCGAGGTCGGGTACGTGCTTGCGGTAGCCGTCGAGCAGACGCCGGCCGACGGCGACGGAGTCGACGAGCGGGTGGAGCGCGAAGGCGCGCAGGGCGGCGGTGCGCTCGCCGGTGGTGGCGGCCCGGATGACGTCGCGCTCGACGGCCTTGACGGAGGTGACCAGGCCGACGGCGTGGCCCGGCAGCGGATCGCCGACGATCGGGCGGGCGCCGTTGGCGTCCACGTGGCAGGGCACCTCGACGACGGCCTCGGCGTCGAGCGGCTCCAGGGCGCGGCGGTTGCGGACGTTGAGGATGAGCGTGGTGCGCTCGTCGAGGGCGATGGCCCGCATCAGGGCGAGGGCGACCTTCTCGTAGCCGCCGGACTCCAGGTCGCACGAGTCGCGTTCGCCGGCTCCCGCGGCCTCCCGGACGTCGGCGCCGTAGGTGGTCTCGCGCTCCAGGCGGGTGGCGTCCCAGGCCGCGAAGGGCTCGGTGCCCGGGGCGCGCATCGTCTCGTAGAAGCGCTGCTGCTGCTCCAGGAGGAAGGCGCCGCGGGTGTGCTCGGCGTCGCGCGCGGCGGCGACGGTCTCGCGGTTGGAGTAGTAGTAGTTCAGGTACTCGTTGGGCACCGAGCCGAGGGTGCGCAGCCAGTCGGCGCCGAAGAGCTTGCCCTCCTCGAAGGAGGTGAGCGCCGCCTCGTCGGCCAGCAGCCGCGGGAGCAGGTCGACGCCGTCCACGCGCACCGCCCGCAGCCAGCCGAGGTGGTTCAGGCCCGCGTAGTCGAACCAGGCGCGGCCGGCGTCGACGCCCAGGGCGCGCGCCACCCTCCTGCCGAGGCCGACGGGCGAGTCGCAGATGCCGATGACGCGGTCGCCGAGGTGGTGGGACATGGCCTCGGTGACCATGCCGGCGGGGTTGGTGAAGTTGATGACCCAGGCGTCGGGCGCGAGCCGCGCGATGCGGCGGGCGATGTCGACGGCGACGGGGATGGTGCGCAGCCCGTACGCGATGCCGCCGGGTCCGACCGTCTCCTGGCCGAGGACGCCCTCGTCGAGGGCGACGCGCTCGTCGACGACGCGTCCGGCGAGACCGCCGACGCGGATCGCGGAGAAGACGAAGTCGGCGCCGGTGACGGCCTCGTCGAGGTCGGTGGTGACGGTGACCCCGGGCGCGTCGGGGTGTCCCTGCGCCTGCTGCCGCAGCACCCGGACGATGGCGTCCAGGCGTCCGGGGTCCAGGTCGTGCAGGGTCACGTGGGTGACGCGGCCCGCCGCACGGTCCTCCAGCAGGGCGCGGTAGACCAGCGGGACGCGGAAGCCGCCACCACCGAGAATCGTGAGCCTCATACCTCGACCACCTCCACCCCCGCCTCGCGCAGCGAGGTCCGGGTCGTCGCGTCCGCCGGGGCGTTGGTCACCACGACGTCGATGTCCTCGGGCCCGCACACGCGGGCCATGCCGGTGCCGGGGAACTTCCCGGCGTCCGCCGCGAGCACCACCTGGTCGCTCGCCGCGATCATGGCCCTTTTGACGGGCACCTCCACGGCGGTCGTGTCCAGTATCTGCCCGCCCGGGCGGATGCCGCTGGTGCCCAGGACCAGCCGGTCGGCCCGGACCTGGCGCAGGTTGTCCTCGGTGAGGAAGCCGACCAGGGAGCGGTACTCGCGGCGCACGACCCCGCCGAGCAGCACCAGCTGGACGTCCTTCTCGTCCTGCAGCTCCTCGTAGACCGCGAGGTTGCTGGTGATCACCGTGAGCGAGCGGCCGCGCAGGTGCCGGGCGACCCGCAGTGCGGTGGTCCCGATGTCCAGCAGCACGGTCTCGCCGTCCTTGATGATCTCGGCGCACCGGACGGCGATGGCGTCCTTGGCCTCGACGCGGACGGCGGCGACGTCCGGGAACGGGTCGTCCTCGCCGGTCAGCGGGACCGCGCCGCCGTAGACACGCTTCAGCAGGCCCTCGTCCTCGAGCTGGATGAGGTCGCGGCGGATCGTGGCCTGGCTGGCGCCGATCCGCTCGGCCAGCACGGTCACCGAGGTGGGGCCGTCCGCCCGCAGCGCACGGAGGATCAGCTCATGTCGTCGGTCGGGGAGCATGGCACGAACCCTACCCGGGCTCTCTGCAAAGTCAATCAAAGTCGAGCAGGTTTGTGATTGACCCTTGTCAAACCACTGCACAGCATGCAAGCTCTTGCCTACTTCAGGCCGGGGCGTCCCCCTGTCCGGGCCTGGACCGGGGGGACACGAAGCACCGGGCGCCCCGCGCCGGTGCCCCTGGAGAGGTAGGTCGCAATGCCGCGGTCGACGCACGCCCGCAGCACCCGGGAGGAGGCAGCCGATGTCTTCCTGTCAGGGCTGCTCTTCTTCGACCTGGGTTTCACCGGGCTCCCCTCGGCTCCCACCCCGGGCGCCGAGGTGTGGACCAAGGGCATGGGCACGTCGCCCGGCGGGATCGCCAACTTCGCGGTCGCGCTGAGCAGGCTGGGGCTGCGCACGTCGCTGTCCGCGGCCTTCGGTGAGGACCTGCTCGGCACGCACCTGTGGCACGAGCTGTCCGTGACCGAGGGCGTCGACCTCTCCCGCTCGCGCCGCTTCGCCGGGTGGCCGACCCCGGTGACCGTCTCGCTCGCGTACGACGGCGACCGGGCGCTGGTCACCCACGGCCAGGAGCCGCCGCTCGGCCCGGACGCGATGATCGGCGAACCGCCGGCGAGCCGGGCCGCGATCGCCCACATCGGCGCCGAGCCGCTGGAGTGGGTGGGGCGCGCGCACGCGGCGGGCACCCTGGTCTTCGCCGACGTCGGCTGGGACCCCTCGGAGCGCTGGAGCCCGGCGGTGCTGGAACAGCTCGCCCTGTGCCACGCCTTCATGCCCAACGCCGAGGAGGCGATGGCCTACACCCGCACCGGCACCCCGCGGGCGGCGTTGTCCCGGCTGGCCGACCTCGTGCCGCTCGCCGTGGTCACCGACGGCGCCGGGGGCGCGCTGGCGGTGGACTCCACGACGGGCGAGAGCGTGTCGGTGGCCGGTCTGCCGGTGGACGCCGTCGACACCACCGGCGCCGGCGACGTCTTCGGGGCCGGGCTGGTCGCCGCCACCCTGGCGGGCCGCCCGCTCGCCGACCGGCTCCGCTTCGCCAACCTCGTCGCCGCGCTGTCCGTGCGGCGGATCGGTGGCGCCGCCGCCGCACCGGACGTGGCCGCCGTCGCCCGCTGGTGGCGGTCCGTGCGCGACTCCCCCGGCAACGACGACCTGCGCTCCGCGTACGCCTTCCTCGACCACACCGTGCCGGCCGCCGCGACGACCGCCGCCGGCCCGCACCACGCCGATCAGCCCGAGCAGTAGGAGAACCCCGTGGACCTTTCCCGCAGACGATTCCTGCAGGCGACCGTGCTCACCGCCGCGGCCGCCGGCCTCACCGCCGCGTGCGGTGGCGGCGGAACGGGCGGCACCAGGAACGGCAAGAACCTCACGCTCTGGTACTGGGGCGGCGGGCTGAGTGACAAGGTTGTCAAGGACGCCGAGGCGCACTTCACCGAAGTGACCCTGAAGTCCGCGCAGATAGGCGGCGACTTCAAGCAGAAGCTGCTCACGACGCTGACCGGCGGCCAGTCCGTGCCCGACATCACCGGCATCAAGGGCGAGGACATGGCCTCCTTCCTGCCCAACGCCAACCGCTTCCTGGACCTCAACGACCTGGGCTTCAAGGACGTGGCCCCGCAGTACCTGGAGTGGAAGAGCAAGCTGGCGCGCAGCGAGGACGGCCGGCAGATCGGCTTCCCGATCGACATCGGCCCCACCGCGATGTTCTACCGCGCGGACTTCTTCGAGCAGGCCGGGCTGCCCTCCGAGCCGGAGCAGGTCGCGGCGCAGATCAAGACCTGGGACGACTGGCTGGCCGCGGGCCGGGAACTGCGCAAGGCGGTGCCGTCGGCGTCGCTGATCAACAGCGCGAGCGCGGTCTTCGACATCGCCGTCGGCCAGGGCACGCAGCGCTTCATCGACACCGGCAACCACTTCGTCGGCGACCAGGACCACATCCGTGCCGCCTGGGACCTGGCCGTGCGGCCGTACGGGCTCGGGCTCGACGCCAAGATCAACGACAACAGCTGGAACGCGGCCATCGCCAAGGGCACGCTCGCGACCGAACTCGGCGCCGCCTGGCACGCCCTGGACATCTCCTCCGCCGCGCCCGACTCCAAGGGCAAGTGGCGCGTGGCCCCGATGCCGGGCGGCCCGTCCAACCTCGGCGGCTCGTTCCTGGCGCTGCCCCGCCAGTGCCGCAACCCCGAGCAGGCCTTCAAGGTCGTGAGCTGGCTGCTGAGCCCCGCCAACGACGCCCGCGGCTTCGCCGACGCCGCGATCTTCCCGGCCGCCCCCGCGGCGTACGCGATGCCGCAGATGACCGCCGGCGATCCGTACTTCGGCGGCCAGAAGACCATCGACGTCTTCGGGCCGGCCGCCAAGGCGATCCCGGAGGCGTACGAGGCCCCGGCGGACGCGGCCCTGATGGCGACGTACAAGACCGAGCTGACCAACGTCGAGACCAAGGGCAAGAAGGCGGACGACGCCTGGAAGGACGCCGTGGCCCAGGCCAAGCAGATCGCGCAGCGGCAGGGCGTGCGCTGACATGGCGGCGCCTCCGACCACCGGCCCCGGCTCCGTCGCGGTGGACGCCACCGGCGGCGGCCCGGGGCGGCCGCGCCTGCGTCCGCGCCGCTCCGCGCCCGCGCACCACCTGCCGCAGCCGGCGGCGCGGGCCGCCCGGCGCGGTGTGCTGTCCTTCTGGCCGCAGTACCTGGCGATCTCGCCGTTCTACCTGGTCTTCGGCGTCTTCATGCTCTGGCCGGTGTTCTACTCGCTCTACCTGGCCTTCCACCGCTGGGACGGCATCGGCGAGATGCAGTTCGTCGGGTTGCAGCAGTTCCGCTTCCTGATGGACGACCCGGTCTTCTGGCTGTCGATCCGCAACACCCTGGCCATCTGGGTGCTGTCGACGGTGCCGACGCTCCTGGGGGCGCTGGTGCTGGCCACGCTGCTCAACTCCGTGCGGCGCTTCAAGTCCTTCTACCGGATCGCGCTCTTCCTGCCGAACGTCACCTCGATCGTCGCCATCGCGATCTTCTTCGGGGCGGTCTTCAGCAACAACTTCGGCCTGGTCAACGCGATCCTGCACATGGCCGGCCTGCCCGAGGTCCAGTGGATGAGCAATCCGTGGACCATCAAGCTGGTCATCGCGCTGCTGATGACCTGGCAGTGGACCGGGTACAACATGATCATCTACCTGGCGGGGATGCAGGCCATCCCCGGCGAGGTCTACGAGGCGGCGCGGATCGACGGGGCCGGGCCGGTGCGGACCTTCCTGCGCATCACGATCCCGATCCTGCGCCCGGTCATCCTGTTCACGGTCGTCATCTCGACCGTCAACGGCCTGCAGAGCTTCACCGAGCCGCAGGTCCTGTTCGGGAGCAACGCGGCCAACGCCAATCTCGGCGGCCCCGGCCAGGCGGGTCTGACCACCTTGCTCTACTTCTACCAATCGGCGTTCTCCAACAACGACTTCGGCTACGGGGCCGCCATCGTCTGGGCGTTCTTCGTGCTCATCCTCGTGCTCGTCGTCGTCAACTGGCGCCTCGTCCAGCGCGGGAGGAAGTCATGACGCGCACCGCACGGTCGCTGCGCCCCAAGGGGCTCACCGCGCACCTCGTGCTGATCGTCGCGGTCCTCGTCTCGGTCTTCCCGTTCTACTGGACGATCGTCATGGCGACCAACACCACCCGCGACATCTACCGCACGCCGCCCAAGGTCTCCTTCGGCCCGCACCTGCTGGACAACGTCCGCACGGTGCTCGACAGCATCGACTTCTTCGGCTCGATGCTCAACACGCTGGTGGTCGCCTGCGTCTCGACCGTGCTCGTGCTCCTCGTCGACTCGATCGCGGCCTTCGCCTTCGCCAAGTTCGACTTCCCCGGGCGCAGGTGGCTCTTCGGCGTGCTGCTCGTCTTCATGATGCTGCCGCTGCAGCTGGCGATCATCCCGCAGTACCTGATCATGATGCACCTGGGCTGGCTCGGCACGCTCAAGGCGCTCATCCCGCCCGCGCTGGCCAACGCCTTCGGCATCTTCTGGCTGCGCCAGTACGTCAGCGGGGGCGTCCCCGACGAACTTCTCGACGCCGCCCGCATGGACGGCTGCGGCTTCCTGCGCCAGTACTGGCACGTGGTGCTCCCGATGATCCGCCCGGCGCTGGCGTTCCTCGGCATCTACGCCTTCGTCAACGCCTGGAACGACTACGTCTGGCCGCTGATCGCCCTGGTCAACCCCGAGCACATCACGCTCCAGGTCGCCCTGGCCCAGCTCAACGTCGGCCGCTCCACGGACTACAGCGTCGTGATGGCCGCCGTGCTCATCGCCTCCGCGCCCCTGGTGCTGGTCTTCGCGCTCTTCGCGCGGGGCTTCATCGCGGGCGCGACCGAGGGGGCCGTCCGCGGCTGACCCGTCACCGGTCCCGGGGCGCGCCGACCGGCGCCCCGGGGCGGCCCCGGGCGGGCGGTCAGCCCGTCTGCACCGTGACCATGCCGTTCTCGGTGGTGGCGGTGATCCTGCGGGACGACGACGGATCGGTCGGCACGCTCACCTGCCTCATGCCGACGCCGGTCCGGGCCCGCACGTCGTAGGCGGTTCCGGGCGGCACGGTGACGGTGACCATGCCGTTCCCGGCGGTGGCGGTGACCTCCTGCGGTGCGACGGCGAAGGTCGCCTCGACCGTGCCGTTCCCGCTCGTCAGGGACGCCCGGCGGGCGCCGAGCGCGCTGCCGGTGACGCCGCCGTTGCCTGTGCCGAGGTCGACCGAGCCGGTGACGCCGTCCGCCTCGACCTCCCCGTTGTCCACCCTGACGGTGACGGGCGTCGCGGGGGGCACCCTGACGACGTAGTCGACCTTGCACGGCCGGCTGTTCCCGCACCCGGAGCCGACCAGCCGCAAGGTGCCGCCCTCGACTTGATGACGGGTGGCCGGCTTCACGGCGCCGTACTCCAGGGTCTCGGTCACCGACATCGGCCCGCTCCCCACGGTGATCCGCACGGAGCCGTTCTCATTGCGCACGTCGAGCGCCTTCGCGCCGGAGATCTCGTAGGAGTGCGGGGAGGACCCGCCGGTCGCGCCGCCGGGTGACCCTCCCCCCGAGGGCACGGCGGGGCCGGTGACGTCGGCACCGGGTGCCCCGTCGCCGCCCGCGTCGCAGGACACCAGGAACCCCTCCGCCGCAAGGGCCAGGACGACCGCCACCGCGCGCCAACTCTTCACCACTGCCTTCTCCTTGCACGTCGCCAACCATCGCCCCACGGGAGCATATCCCTGCAAAGGCGGCATTCCCGATCCTCCGATGAGGTGAATGGCCCGCCGGGACGCGGGTACACGCGCCTCGACCGCGGTGCGGCGAACGGGTGGCAGCGGCCGTGCGGGCGGCGCGCGGGGCGGGCCGGGTGCGCCGCGGCCGGTAGACCTGGCGGACGGGGCGGACGGATCCGGGAGGGCAGGATGGGGCGCACGGCGGCCGAGGTGACGGGGTGGCTGCTCGTGCTGCTCGCCCTGTACGTGGTGCTGATCGGGCCCGTCACGGTGCTGGAGGTCATCGTCGGCGCGGCCGGCGCGTTGCTGGCCGGCATCGCCGCGCACACCGTACGGAAGGCCGCGGACGCGGCGCCGGGCGGTGCGCGGTACGGGGCACGTGCGGTACGCGCCTGGCCGGGTGCGGTGCTCTCGGAGACCTGGCAACTGGCCGTGGCGGCCGTCGGCGGGCGAGCGCACCGCGGCGGCCTGCACACCCTGCGGCTGCCGGAGGGCGTCGGGGCGGGATGGGCGACGGCGATGCTGTCCGCCACCCCGGGCACCGTCGTGGTGGACGCCGACGACAGCGGCGAACGCGCCGTCACGGTGCACCGGTTGGGTGGCGGCGCGTCGGCGATGGAGCGGGCGCTGGGCGCCGAGGAGGTGCGGCGGTGAACGCGTGGCTGATCGCGGCCGGGGTGCTCATGAGCGCCGGGCTGGGCCCGTGCGCCTGGCTGGTGCTGCGCGGGGCGGCGCACGCCCGGCTGGCCGGGGTGAGCCTGGCGACGACGCTGGTGGCGGTGGTGCTCCTGCTGCTGGCCGAGGGCTTCGGGCGCACTTCGTACGGCGATCTCGCACTGGTACTGGCCGTACTGGGGCCGGTCGGGACGCTGGTGTTCACCCGGTTCCTGGCCGGGGAACCGCACGAGGGCGGCGGTGCGGCGACATGACGGTCCGTCACCTGCTGGCCCTGGCGCTGCTGGTCACGGGCTGCGCCGTGCTCCTGCTGTCCGCGGCGGCGCTGGTCCTGCTGCCCGGCCCCTACCGCCGGCTGCACGCCCTGTCCCCCGCTGGCGCGCTGGGCGCCCCGCTGGTGGCGCTGGCCCTGGCGGTGGAGACGGGGCCGGGGCGCGCCGCGCTGAAACTGCTGTTCATCGGCGTGCTGCTGGCAGCCGGCGGCACGGTGACCACGATGGCGCTCGGGCGGCTGACCGTACGCATGGACGAGCGCAGGGAGCCCGCCACGTGACGGGCACCGATGTGCTGGTGGTGATCGCGCTGCTGCTGGTGGCGGTGACGGCCACGGCGGCCGTGCTGACCCGCGACCCGGTCCGGCAGTCGGTCGTGCTGGCCTTCCTGGGCCTGGCGTTCGCGCTGCTGTTCACCGTGTTCCAGGCACCGGACGTGGCGCTGTCGCAGCTGGCCGTCGGCTCGGTGCTGACGCCGCTGCTGATCCTCCTCACCGTCCGCCGGGTCCGGCGGCCCGCGGCCAAGCGGACCGGGCGGGAGGGCCGGTGAGGCGCGGCGCGCGGATCCGGCTGTTCGCCGTCGCCGCGGCGGTGCTGTTCGCGGGCTGGGCGCTCGCCTGCGCCGGGCTGCCGCCGTTCGGCGGTGACGTCCACCCCTACGGCGACCGGGCGGTCGCCGCGGCGCTGACCCGGCACACCGCGAACGTGGTCTCCTCGGTCAACTTCGACCAGCGGGCCTTCGACACCCTCGGCGAGGAGTCCGTGCTGTTCGCGGCGGTCCTGGGGGCCACCGTGCTGCTGCGGCCGGCCCGTGACGAGCACAAGGTCGGCCCGGCGCCGCTGTCCGTGCTGCCGGCCACCCGGCTGTTCGGCGCGCTGCTGCTGCCGGTGACGCTGCTGACCGGCTGGTACGTCGTCGCGCACGGCCAGCTGAGCCCGGGCGGTGGCTTCCAGGGCGGCGTGGTGCTGGCCGCGGGCCTGCACCTGGCGTACGTGGCCGCCGACTACCGGGTGCTGGGCCGGGTGCGCCCGCTGGCCGTCCTGGAGGTGACGGACGCCCTCGCGGCGGCCGCGTTCACGGCGCTGGGCCTGGTGGGGCTCGCGGTGGCCGGCGCCTACCTGGCCAACACGCTGCCGCTGGGGACCTTCCGCGACCTGGCCTCCGGCGGGCTCGTACCGCTGATCAACGCCGCCGTCGGGGTGGAGGTGGGCTCGGGCGTCGTCGTCCTGCTCGCCGCCTTCCTCGACCAGGCCGTGGAGGTGACCGACAAGTGAGCGTGCTGCCCTACCTCGTGGCCGGCTGGGTCTTCCTGGCCGGGATGTACGGGCTGGTGACCAGCCGTGACCTGATCCAGGCCGTGGGCTGCCTGAGCGTCACCCAGTCGGGGACGTACGTGCTGCTGCTGGCCGTCGGCTACCGGCGCGGCGGCACCGCCCCCGTCTACTCCGACACCTCCGTGCGCACCCCGGTCGTCGACCCGGTCGTGCAGGCGATGACCCTGACCGACGTCGTGGTGGGGGCGGTGGTGACCGCGCTGCTGCTCAGCCTGGTCATCCAGCTGCGCAAGCGGCACGGCACCCTGGACCCGGAGTCGCTGACCGGACTGAAGGGCTGAGGGCGCCGACCGTGGGGCCGGACGCCCTGCTGCCGCTGGCCGTCGCCGTTCCGCTGCTCGGCGCGGTGCTGCTGGCCGTGTGCGGCAGATGGCTGCCGAGGCTGGGCTGCGACGTGCTGGCCACGGTCTGCGCGGCGGCGGAGGTCGTGGTCGTGGCGGCGCTGTGGGCGGGCACGGGCGACGGGCTGTCCGTGGCGTGGCTCGGCGGCTGGCGGCCGCAGGCCCCGGGCGGCCACGGCGTCGGCGTCGTCCTGGCCGCGGACCGGGTCGGCGGCGGGATGGCGCTGCTCGCCGCGGTGCTGGTGCTGGCGGTGGTGGTCTACTCGTGGCGCTACTACGCCGAGCCGGGCGGCGACCACGCGGGGAACTTCCCCGCCCTTCTGCTGCTCTTCGAGGCGGGCATGTGCGGCTTCGCCCTGACCGGCGACCTCTTCGACGCCTTCGTCTTCTTCGAGCTGATGGGCGTGGTCGCGTACGCCCTCACCGGGTACCGCATCGAGGATCCCCGCCCGCTGCAGGGCGCGCTGACCTTCGGCCTGGTCAACTCGCTGGGCGCGTACGCCTCCCTGATGGGCATCGGCCTGCTGTACGCGCGCACCGGCGAGCTGGGCTTCGCCGCGATCGGACGTGAACTGGCGCGGCACGGCGGGCCGGACGCCGTCGTGGTGTGCGGCTTCGTGCTGGTCGTGACGGGGCTGCTGGTGAAGGCCGCGACGGTCCCCTTCCACCTGTGGTTGCCCGACGCGCACGCCGTCGCCCCGACGCCGGTGTGCATGCTGCTGTCGGGGGTGATGGTCGAGCTGGGCGTCTACGGGGTCACGCGCGTCTACTGGGCGGTCTTCTCCGGTCCCGGCGGCATCCCCCCGCAGGCGCTGCGGGACACCCTGACGGCGTTCGGGGTGCTGACCGCTCTGGTGGGGGCGGTGATGTGCTGGCAACAGCGGCACCTGAAACGTCTGCTGGCCTTCTCCACCATCTCGCACGTGGGGCTGTTCCTGGTGGGCGTGGCCACGCTCACGCCGCTGGGCACCGCGGGCACCGCCGTGTACGTCGCGGGGCACGCCGGGGCCAAGGCCGCCCTGTTCGGCCTGACCGGGGTGCTACTGGACCGGTACGGCTCGGTCGACGAGCACGGGCTGCACGGCAGGGCCCGGGAACTGGTGCTGCCCGGCGCGCTGTTCCTGCTGGCCGGACTGGTGCTCGCGGGGCTGCCGCCCTTCGGCACCGGGCTGGGCAAGGCGCTGGCGGAGGACGCCGCTGCGCACTGGCTGGGGTGGCTGCCCGCCGCGTACCTCGTGGCCTCCGCGGTGACCGGCGGCGCCGTACTGCGCGCCGCGCTGCGGGTCTTCCACGGCGCAGGTCCCCGTCCTGCGTCCCACCCCTGGGAGCCGGAGACCAGTGGGGAGGGCGAGGAGCCCGAGATCCGCGGGCCGCGCCGTGTGCTGCCGGTGATGATGGTCACCGTCCCGGCGCTGCTGCTGCTCGGCTGCCTGGCGGTCGGCACGGTCCCCGCCGTGGGCGCCTCCCTCGCCCGTTCCGCCACGGTGTTCACCGACCACGCGGGGTACGCCGCCGCGACGCTCGGCCCGTCGCGGGCGGCCGGTCCTGCGCACGTGCCGCCCGCGGCCGGGTGGACGCCGGAGGGCGTGCTGCTGGGCCTGCTCTCCTCGGCCGCCGCCGCGGCCCTGGCCGCGGCCGCCGTGTGGGGCCCCGGTGCCTCCGGCGCCCTCGCGCGGCGTACCCGTACCGCCGCCGGCGCGGTGACCCGGACGGCCGTGGTGCCGCTGCGCCGGCTGCACTCGGGGCTGCCCGGGGACTCCGTCGCCTGGCTGACGGTCGGCGTCGCCGTGCTGCTCGTCGCCTTCGGCGCGCAGGCAGGCGGGGGATGACGCGTGGCGGTCGCACCGGCCGCCCGCCTCCGGCCGTTACGGTCCGTGCATGGGACCGGGTATCGCCTTCGCTCTGTGTGCCGCCGTCCTGATGGGGACGGCGACGGTGATACAGGCCATGGGCGCGCGCCGGGCCGCCGCGGGCTCGCCCGGGGCGCCGTGCTCGGGCGCGCGGACGCTGCTGGCGGCACTGCGGTGCTGGCCGTTCGTCGCGGGTGTCGGGATGGACGCACTGGGCTTCGCGGCGGAGCTGGTCGCGCTGCGGTCCCTGGCGCTGTTCGTGGTCGAGGCGGCGCTGGCGTCCTCCCTCGCGGTCACCGCGGTCGTGGCGGCGGTGCTGCTGAAGGTGCGGTTGCGTGCGGCGGAGTGGACAGCGGTCGGCGCGGTGTGCGTCGGGCTCGCGGTGCTGGCGGTCTCCGCGGGCCGGGACGGCGGGGGCGAGGGGGACCTGCGGCTGCGGCTGGCGATCCTCGTCACGGCGGTCGTGCTGGCGGTCGCCGGCCGGATCGTGGACCGCCGTGCGACGCGGAGCAGGGCGGCGGTGCTCGGCGCCGTGGCGGGGCTCGGCTTCGGCGTCGTGGCGGTCGCGGTGCGGATGCTGGTCGGGTTCGAAGTGGGCGAACTGCTCGCGGACCCGGCGACGTACGCCGTCGTCATCTCGGGGATCACCGGCTTCGTCTTCCTCGTGGACGCCCTCCAGGCGGGCTCGGTGACCGCCGCGACGGCGGCGATGGTCATCACCGAGTCCCTGTGGCCCGCGCTGTTCGGGGTGGTGTGGCTGGGGGACTCCACGCGGCACGACCGGGCCCCGCTCGCCGTGCTCGGCTTCGTGCTCTCGATCGCGGGGGCACTGGCCCTGGCACGGTTCGGGGAGGCGGAGCAGGAGGCGCCGCCCGCGTCGGCCGCGGGCGGCGCGCCGTGAAGGACGGCTGACGGTCGCCTGCCGGTCAGCCGCTCACCGCCCCGGCCAGGTCCAGTCGGTGACCTCGGGCAGGTCCACGCCGTGCTCGCGGATCCACGCGTGGTGCCGCAGCCGGGCGTCCTCCATCAGCTGGCGTACCGGCGCGGCCCGCACCGCGAGCCCCGGCACGCGGTCGATGACGTCCATGACCAGCCGGAAGCGGTCGAGGTCGTTGCGGACGACCATGTCGAAGGGCGTGGTCGTGGTGCCGATCTCCTTGTAGCCGCGCACGTGCAGGTGGGCGTGGCCGGTGCGGCGGTAGGCGAGCCGGTGGATGAGCCACGGGTAGCCGTGGTAGGCGAAGATCACCGGCTTGTCGCGGGTGAAGAGCGCGTCGTACTCCGGGTCCGCCATGCCGTGCGGATGCTCGTCCTTGGGCACCAGCCGCGCGAGGTCGACCACGTTGACCACCCGTACGGCCAGCTCGGGCAGATGACGGCGGATCAGCGAGGCGGCGGCCAGCACCTCCTGGGTGGGGACATCCCCCGCGCAGGCGAGGACGACGTCCGGTTCACGGGTGCCGTCCTCGGTGCCCGCCCACTGCCAGACCCCGGCGCCGCGGGCGCAGTGGGCGCGGGCGGCGTCGAGGTCGAGCCAGTCGAAGCAGGGCTGCTTGCCGGCGACGACCACGTTGACGTAGTCGCGGCTGTGCAGCACGTGCTCGGCGGTCGACAGCAGGGTGTTGGCGTCCGGCGGCAGGTAGACCCGCACGACCTCGGGCGCCTTGTTGAGGATGTGGTCGATGAAGCCGGGGTCCTGGTGTGAGAAGCCGTTGTGGTCCTGCCGCCACACGTGCGAGGTCAGCAGGTAGTTCAGGGAGGCGATGGGGCGGCGCCAGGGCAGCGCCCGCGTGGTGCGCAGCCACTTGACGTGCTGGTTCACCATCGAGTCGACGATGTGGACGAAGGCCTCGTAGCAGGAGAACAGCCCGTGCCTGCCGGTGAGGAGGTAGCCCTCCAGCCAGCCCTGGCAGGTGTGCTCGGACAGGATCTCCATGACGCGGCCGTGCCGGTCCAGGTGTTCGTCGACGGGGAGGACCTCGGCCTGCCAGGCCTTGCCGCTGGCCTCGTAGACCGCCTGGAGCCGGTTGGAGGCGGTCTCGTCGGGGCCGACGAGCCGGAAGTCGCGGCGCTCGGTGGTGTCGGCCATGACGCGTTCCAGCAGGTCGCCGAGGACCCGCGTGGGCTCGTGCAGGGTCACGCCCGGCTTGTCGACCTCGACAGCGAACCGCTCCAGGGGCGGCACGGGCAGGTCGCGCAGCAGCAGCCCGCCGTTGGCGTACGGGGTGGCGCCGAGCCGCAGGTCGCCCTCGGGGACGCAGGCCAGCACCTGGGAGGTGGGCGCGCCGTGCTCGTCGAACAGCTCCTGCGGGCGGTACGAGCGCATCCACTGCTCGAGCTGGCGCAGGTGCTGGGGGTTGTCGCGGACCGCGGCCATCGGCACCTGGTGGGCGCGCCACGTGCCCTCCACGGGCAGGCCGTCGACCTCGGCCGGGCCGGTCCACCCCTTGGGCGTGCGCAGCACGATCACGGGCCAGCGCGGGCGCCCGCTCTCCCCGCCCTCGCGGGCGGCGGCCTGGATCTGCGCGATGCGGTCCAGGGCGGTGTCCATCGCCTCGGCCATCGCGGCGTGGACGGCCATCGGGTCGTCCCCGGTGACGTGCAGCGGCTCGTGTCCGTAGCCGCGCAGCAGTTCGTCGAGCTCGCCCTCCGGGATGCGGGCCAGCACGGTCGGGTTGGCGATCTTGTAACCGTTCAGGTGCAGCACGGGCAGGACGGCGCCGTCGTGGACGGGGTCGAGGAACTTGTTGGAGTGCCAGGACGCGGCGAGCGGCCCCGTCTCGGCCTCGCCGTCGCCGATGACGCAGGTGACGACGAGTTCGGGGTGGTCGAAGGCGGCACCGTAGGCGTGCGAGAGCGAGTAGCCCAGCTCACCGCCCTCGTGGATCGAGCCGGGGGTCTCCGGCGCGACGTGGCTCGGCACGCCCCCGGGGAAGGAGAACTGCCGGAACAGCCGGTCCATGCCCGCGGCGTCACGGGGGACGTCCGGGTAGGTCTGCGAGTAGGTACCCTCCAGCCACGCGTTCGCCAGGACGGCCGGGCCGCCGTGCCCCGGGCCCCAGACGGCGAGCTCCCGCTGCCCGCGGGCCTTGATCACCCGGTTGAGGTGGGTGTACACGAGGTTCAGGCCGGGCGAGGTGCCCCAGTGGCCGAGCAGCCGTGGTTTCACGTGTTCGGGGCGGAGCGGTTCGGCCAGGAGCGGATTGCCCATCAGGTAGATCTGGCCGACGGCCAGGTAGTTCGCGGCGCGCCAATGGGCGTCGAGGGCACGGAGCTCCTCGTCGTGCATGGCTTCCTCCGAAACGTCGGGTACGGGAGACCTCTCCTTCCCAGACTCGGCACTCCCGATGACGGTCCGCTAGGGCCGGATGGGGCCTCTTGCGGTGGTCCGGACGCCGACGGGATGTCCGACACGGGCCGTGATCTGGAGTGCGCGTGCCGCAGGAGGGGGCAGGGAAGATCGCGGATTGAGCGGATTCGGGCGAACCGGACCGGTTTCGGCGCATCCCCGGCACGGCCCGCCGCCAGGCCCTACGGTCCCGGAATCGGCCCCGAACGGACGCCCGGATGGACAGGGGGACCACGATGCACGAGACCAGGACCGACATGCCGGCCCCGGCGGTCGGCGACCCGGCCGCCGAGGAGATGTTCCGCGCGCTGCTGGAGGCGGCCCCGGACGCGATGGTCATCGTGGACGGCACCGGTGTCATCAGACTGGTCAACGCCCAGACCGAGTCCCTGTTCGGCCACACCCGGCAGGAACTGCTGGGCCGTCCCGTCGAGGTGCTGGTCCCCGATCGCTTCCGCGGCCACCACCCCGCCTACCGGCACGGCTACGCGGACAACCAGCAGGTACGGCCGATGGGCGCCGGGCTGGAGCTGTACGGGCTGCGCAAGGATGGCCGGGAGTTCCCCGTCGAGATCAGCCTGAGTCCGCTGCAGACCGCCGACGGCCTGCTGATCTCCGCGGCGGTGCGCGACGTCAGCGAGCGCAAGGCCGCCGAGGAGCGCATCAACGAGCTGGCGGTGCTCGTCGAGTCGTCCCAGGACGCGATCCTCGCCAAGACCCTCGACGGCCGCATCACCTACTGGAACGCCGCGGCACAGCGGCTGTACGGCTACGCGGCGGAGGAGGCCATCGGCCGGCACGTGTCCATGCTGGCCCCGGCGCACCTGAAGGAGGAGATCGCGACCCTGCTGCAGCGGCTCGGCCGGGGCGAGCGGGTGGAGCACTTCGAGACGCTGCGGGTGACGAGCACCGGGCGGCTGCTGGACGTGGACGTGACCCTCTGGCCGATCCGCGACCGCGACGGGGCCATCGTGGGCGCCTGCTCCATCGTGCGCGACATCGCCGACCTCAAGCGTGCCGAGGAGGAGCTGACGGAGCTGTACCGGCAGCAGCGGCACATCGCGCTGACCCTGCAGCGCAGCCTCATGGGGTCACCGGCCGAGCCGCCCGGCATGCGCACCGCCAGCCGCTACTTCCCGGCCACCCAGGGCGCGGGCGTCGGCGGTGACTGGTTCGACCTCATCCCGCTGGGCGGCGGTCAGGTGGGCGTGCTCATCGGCGATGTGATGGGGCGTGGCCTGGAGGCCGCCGCGGTGATGGGGCAGTTGCGTTCGGCGGCCCGCGCGCTGGCCAAGACCGGGATACCCCCGCGGCAGTTGATGCAGGCGCTCGACGCCTTCGTCACCGACCTGCCCGACCAGCTCGTCACCTGCTGCTACCTGGTGGTGGACCCGGACGCGGGCGAGGTGACGGTCTGCTCGGCGGGCCATCTGCCGGTGCTGCTGGTGGATCCCGGCCCCGGGGCCGCCGTGCGCGAGCTGCCCGCGCCGATCAGCGTGCCGCTCGGCGTCGGCGACGTGCCGCACCAGCAGGTGTGCCTGCCCGTCCCCGCCGGGTCGACGCTCGTGCTGTACACCGACGGGCTGGTCGAGACGCCGCGCTCCGACATCGACGCACAGCTGCGCCGGCTCGGCACGGAACTGCGCACCGCCTTCGCCCGCTCCCCCGGGCTGGAGGAGGCCGCCGACATGGTGCTCGCCTCGCTCCGCCCCGACGCCGACGGCCACGCCGACGACGTCACCCTGCTGCTCGCCCGGCTGCCCGAGGCTCCGCTCGCCGCGACCACCATGGAGGTGACGGCCGTCCCCTCGGCGGTCGCCGAGGGGCGCGGCTTCGTCCGCGAGACCCTGGCGCAGTGGGGCTGCGAGGAGATCGCGGACGCCGCCTGCCTGCTGGCCTCGGAAGTCCTCACCAACGCCGTGCGGCACGCCCAGGGGCCGTTGCGGCTGCGGCTGCACCGTACCGACCGGGAGATCACCGTCGAGGTCACCGACCACAGCACGCACATCCCGCAGCGCCGTCCGGCCGAACTCGGCGACGAGTCGGGGCGCGGTCTGCTGCTGGTGGAGGCCCTGGCCACGGGCTGGGGCACCCGGCCGTCCAGCGACGGCAAGACGGTCTGGTTCACCCTCCTGCTGGTGCACCGGTGACGCTGCGGCCGGCGCCTCCGGTCGGCCCGGCCGTCTCCACGAAGTGGGGGTTGTACATCACGCCGAGCAGGTTGCCGAAGGGATCGAGGGCCGCGCCGGCGACGAAGCCGTGGCCGTGGTCGCGCGGTGCCTCGTGCGGGCGGGCGCCCAGGGCGATCAGGCGCTCCCAGACCGTCTCGAGGTCGTCGACGTGCCAGTAGGCGACGACGCCGGCGGGCGCGGAGGGCGTGCGGGAGACGCCCAGCTCCTGGCTGTGGTCGCCGAGGCGGAACTCGATGTAGTCCGGGGTGTCGAAGTAGGGCTCGATGCCCAGCAGTTCGGTGTACCACGCCTTGGCGGCCGCGAGGTCCTGTGCGTGGTAGCGGATGGTGGCCAGGCCACGGAACGTCGTCGTCATACCGTCATGCTCGCCTGCCTTGCGGTCAGTTCCGGTCCGCATGGCGCGGGACGGGGCCCGGACGGCGGTGCGGGCACCGCCCCGGCCGCGCGCCGCTGGTCCCGGCCCGCGGGCCGTCCGTAGCATCGGGTCCATGGCAACCCTGTGGGAGCTCATGCGCGACTGCATCCCCGACGACCACGCCCGCCAGGTCACGTCGCGCTTCTACCTCGACGAGGCCATGACCTCCGCCCAGGCACCGGACCAGGTGGTGGACCTCGGCTGCGGCCGCGGCACCTCGGCCGCGCGCTTCCGCCGGCACAACCCGAAGGTGCGCTGGGTGGGCGTCGACATCGGCGACTCCCCCGAGGCGCGGCAGCGCACCGCCGGCGGGGACCCGGTCGTCCACTACGACGGCGTCCGGCTGCCCTTCCGCACCGGCGCCGTCCCGCTGATCTACTCGCACCAGGTGTTCGAGCACGTCTCCCGTCCGCGGGAGCTGCTGGCCGAGATCGGCCGCGTGCTGCGACCGGGCGCGGTCTTCATCGGCAGCACCTCGCAGTTCGAGCCGTACCACTCCTTCAGCCTCTGGAACTACACGCCCTACGGTTTCCGGGTGCTGGTCGAGGAGGCCGGGCTCGCCCTGGAGGAGATCCGGCCCTCCCTGGACGGGGTCACCCTCATCATGCGCTCGTACCACGGCCGGCCGCCCGAGTACGGCCGGTACTGGGACGAGGCGTCGCCCCTGAACGCCGAGATCGACACCTGGGCGCAGCGGACGAAGCGCGGCGCCGCCCTGGCGAACCTCCGCAAGCTCACCTACTGCGGGCAGTTCGCCTTCCGCGTCCGCAAGCCGGCCGGCGCCCCCGCCTGACGCCCGGTCACGACCCCGGGGAGAGCGCCTGCGGACCCAGGTCCCCCGGACGGGAGTGGCCCGACAGGGCGAGGGTGAGGTCGAACTCGGCGAGCAGGCAGCGGATGACGTGCTCGACGCCCGCCTGGCCGTCGAGGCCGAGGCCGTAGGCGTAGGGGCGGCCGACGAGGACGGCGTCGGCACCGAGGGCGAGCGCCTTGAGGACGTCGTCGCCGGTGCGGATGCCGCTGTCGAAGAGGACGGCGAGGCGGTCGCCGACGGCACGGGCCACGCCCGGCAGGGTCTCGGCGGCGCCGATCGCGCCGCCCACCTGGCGGCCGCCGTGGTTGGAGACGACGACGCCGTCCATGCCGGCGTCGGCGGCCAGACGGGCGTCGTCGGGGTGCTGCACGCCCTTGAGGACGATGGGCCCGTCCCAGTTCTCGCGCAGGAAGGCGAGGTCGGGCCAGGTCTTGCCGGGGTCGGCGAACATGCCGACGAAGTGCAGGACGGCCGCGTTCAGGTCCTCCTCGACGGGCTTGGCGAGGCCCGCGAGGAAGGCCGGGTCGGTAAAGTAGTTGGCGGTGCCGATGCCCTTGAGGAAGGGCAGGTACGCCTGGTCCAGGTCGCGGGGGCGCCAGGCGAGCATCGGGGTATCGAGGGTGACCAGCAGCGCGGTGTAGCCGGCGGCCCTGGCACGGCCCAGGAAGCTCCGCGTGACCTCGCGGTCCTTGGCCCAGTACAGCTGGAACCAGCGTTCCGCGTCGCCCATCGCCTCGGCGACCTCCTCCATGGGCGTGCTGGACGCCGAGGAGAGCACGAAGGGCACCCCTTGCACGGCGGCGGCACGGGCGGCCGCGCGCTCGGCGTCGGGGTGCACGATCGACAGCACGCCGACCGGGCCCAGCGCGAGCGGGGCGCTCAGCGTGCGGCCGAGGACCTCCACCGTCAGGTCGCGCGCGGACACGTCGCGCAGCATGCGCGGCACGATCCGCAGCCGGTCCAGGGCCTCCCGGTTGGCACGTTCCGTGCGTCCGCTGCCCGCGCTGCCGGCGACGTAGCCGAAGGGGCCGGGCGCCAGGCGCTCGGCGGCCAGTTCCTCCAGCCGCGTCAGGTCGGTGGGGAGCGCGGGCAGCACGCCCGCGAGCCCGTTGAGGTAGATCTCGTACTGGTGGTCCGCCCGGTCGCCCATCCCTGTCCCGTCTCTCGGTGCCGAGAGCAGGACTGTGTCAGGACCGGACCGCCGCGTCCACCGTCCGGTCAGGGCTGCGGCAGTTCGGCCGCCATGTCGGCGCGTACGGCGGCGTTGCGGCGGGAGATCACCACCGCCGCGGCGACGGCACTGGCCGCGAAGCAGGCCACGACCGTCCAGGGGCAGTCCAGCACGTCGCCGGTCAGATGGTCCAGGGAGTAGCGGCCGGGCCCGGCGATCCCGATCGCGGCGGCCGTGAAGCCGAGGAAGGCCGGGTGCTCGAAGCCGCCCGAGGCGGAGAAGAAACCGGCCGGCAGGTGCACGGAGACGGCTCCGGCCATCCCCCCGGCGGCGGCCGCGCCCGCGGCCGGGGTGGCCAGGCCGAGCGCCAGCAGGGCGCCGCCGCCGGCCTCGGCGAGGCCCGAGGCGAGCGCGCTGCGCCGGCCGGGCCGGAAGCCCATGGACTCCATCGCCTCGCCCGTGCCCTCCAGGCCGTGGCCGCCGAACCAGCCGAAGAGCTTCTGGGCGCCGTGCGCGAAGAGCACCGAGCCGGTCCCGAGGCGCAGCGCGAGCAGTCCGAGGTCCTTGCGGCGGTTGGTGGGCATGGCGGGGTCCTTCCGGGGCGGTGCGGGCGCGTACGGCCAGTCTCGGCGCCCGCCGCGGGGGGCGCCGCCCGCGGTGGGCCGTCCGGGCGGTCAGGAGCTGATGGCCACGGCCCGCCGTACGCAGTCCTCGGAGCCCAGGGCGCGGAGCATGAAGTCGGCGACGTCGGCCCGGCTGACCCGGGAGGCGAGACCGAGCCGCAGGTCGGATCCGGTGCGGTAGACGCCGGAGTAGCGGCCGCCGGTGACGACGGCGGGCCGCACGATCGTCCACAGGTCGCCCTCGGCGCGGATCAGCTCCTCCTGACGGTCCTTGTCCCGCATGATGGCCGGGATGACCAGCGAGGTCGCGGCCCGGTACACACCGCGCCGGCCGGGTCCCGACCCGTACGCGCCGACGGCCACCAGCCGCCGTACGCCGAGCGCCCGCATGGCGGGGAGGATGCGCCGCATCCCGTCGGCGCAGACCGTCTCGCCGCGTGGGGAGCGGGTGCCGAGGGCGCTGAGCACCCCGTCGGCGCCCGCGATCACACGGCCGACGGCCTCGGGGTCCCGGACGTCGCCGGGTACGACCGTCAGCCGTTCGTGCGGAGGGAGCCCGGCGGGGTCGCGGGCCAGGGCGGTCACGTGGTGGCCCGCGTCGAGCGCCTGCGCCACGAGTTCGCGTCCCACGTGGCCGGTGGCTCCGAAGATCGCGATGCGCATGTCAGCGGTGCTCCGGGTTCGCGAAGTCGGGGCGGCAGCCGGCGTCCCAGGCGCTCCGCTGGTTGCCGTGGCCCGGGATGCCGCCGGAGCGCTTGAGCAGGGCGGCCAGGTGCATCAGGTTCCAGGTCATGAAGGCGAGGTTCCGGTTGGTGAAGTCGTTCTCCGGGCCGCCGGAGCCCGGGTCGAGGTAGGAGGGCCCGGGGCCGGCCTCGCCGATCCAGCCGGCGTCGGCCTGCGGCGGGATGGTGTAGCCGAGGTGCTGGAGGCTGTAGAGCAGGTTCATGGCGCAGTGCTTGACGCCGTCCTCGTTGCCCGTGATGAGGCAGCCGCCGACCCGGCCGTAGTAGGCGTACTGGCCGCGGTCGTTGAGCAGGCTGGAGCAGGCGTAGAGCCGTTCGACGACACGCTTGGTGACGGAGGAGTTGTCGCCGAGCCAGATCGGGCCGCACAGGACGAGGATGTCGGCGGCCAGCACCTTCTCGTACAGGGCGGGCCAGGCGTCGGTCCGCCAGCCGTGCTCGGTCATGTCGGGCCAGACGCCGGTGGCGATGTCCTCGTCGACGGCGCGGACGACCTCGGTGCGGACCCCCTGCGCCTCCATCAGGGCGCGGCTTCGGTCGATGAGCCCCCCGGTGTTGCTGACCTCGGGGCAGCGTTTCAGCGTGCAGTTGAGGAACAGCGCACCCAGGTCGTCATAGCGGTACCCGGTGGAATCGGACATGGCGCACCCTTTCGGTCACCAGTCATCCTGG
This sequence comes from Streptomyces sp. PA03-1a, assembly GCF_033792805.1. Taxonomy (NCBI): domain Bacteria; kingdom Bacillati; phylum Actinomycetota; class Actinomycetes; order Kitasatosporales; family Streptomycetaceae; genus Streptomyces; species Streptomyces sp. PA03-1a. Next base: position 18,617 of record NZ_JARAVO010000050.1, on the reverse strand, counting down.
GTCACCGTCCGCCGGGCGGCTACTTCAGCAGCCGCGACATCCTCCGGTCGGCGAGCGGCTTCCCGCCGGTCTGGCAGGTGGGGCAGTACTGCAGGGAGGAGTCGCTGAAGGAGACCTCGCGGATCGTGTCGCCGCAGACGGGGCACGGTTCGCCGGTGCGCCCGTGCACCCGCAGCCCGGTCTTCTTCTCGCCCTTCAGGTCTCCCGCGGCCAGGCCGCGGGAGCGTTCGACGGCGTCCCGGAGGGTGGTGAGCAGCGCTTCGTACAACCGGCTGACCTCCTCCGCGGAGAGGTTCGCGGCGAGCGCGTACGGCGACATCCTGGCGGCGTGCAGCACCTCGTCCGAATAGGCGTTGCCGACACCGGCGATGACGCCCTGGTCGCGCAGGACGCCCTTGATGCGGCGGCGTTCACCGGAGAGCAGGGCCGCGAAGACCTCGAGGGTGAAGGCGGCATCGAGCGGTTCGGGGCCGAGGCGGGCGATGCCGGGGACGTCCGCGAGGTCCCGGACGCAGTGGACGGCGAGCCGCTTCTGCGTCCCCGCCTCCGTCAGGTCGAAGCCGGCGCCCTCCGGTTCCGCCATCAGCAGCCGCAGTGCCAGCGGGCCCTTGCCGGGGCGGGGCGGGGTCGTGGGCAGGTCGTCCTTCCAGCGCAGCCAGCCGCCCCGGGCCAGGTGGACGGCGAGGTACGGGGCCGCGCCCTCGTCGGTGGTGAAGACCAGGAACTTGCCGCGGCGCCCGACGGAGGTCACGGTGCGCCCGTGCAGCGCGTCCAGCGGGGGGTCGTAGGTCTTCAGGACGCTCACCGCCACCGGCAGCACCCGGGCGATGGCGTGGCCGGCCATGCGGCCGGTGAGGAAACCGGCCAGGGCTTCGACTTCGGGCAGCTCCGGCATGCGACCAGTGTGCGCCCCGGGGCGGCGGGGTGCGAGCGGCGACGGAGCGGTTCCGCCCGGTTTCGGCGCCAATACCGCACGATGAACAGACAGTTGGATCTTCGGGAGAACTGGACATCGGGCCGCCGGATGTGAATGATCGCAGCCATGGCCGATTCTCTCCCCCTGCCCGCCGAGGCACCGAGCCACCCCGACCCGGGTGCGCTGGACCCCACCGAGGTGATACCCCGGCCGCAGCCGGTGGAGGCGGGTGAGGCCGCGGAGGTCAAGGTCATCAGCGGAGAGGTCGTCGGGGGCCGCCACCGTGGGCAGCGCGGCGGTCCCGGCCGCGGCTCGCTGGGCACCGCCGTGCTGACGGCGACCGGCGCCATCGCGGGACTGTCCATGCTCATGCCGCACGGCGGCTCCGGCGACGTCGCGGAAGCCGCCCAGGGGCCGGCCAGGGCCGTACCGGACGGGTCCGTCGAGGACGCCATGGTGCCGACCGCCGCGGGCGCGGCCGTCTCCGCCGAGACCACGAAGGCCGACACGGCGGTCACGAAGGCCGCGTCGACGGGCACGGGTACGGGTACGGGTACGGGCACCGCGGCGAGCACCGGTACGCACGACACCGCGCGGCCGGACGCTCCGGGCGACGCCCCGGCCCCGGGCCGCCACGCCCGCGTCAGCGGCACCTGGGACAGCGAGGACTGGCAGGAGGCCGTGGCCCGCACCATCGCCGCGCACCGCTCGGGCGAGCAGGGTCACCTCGGCGGCCGGCACCGCACCGGCGGCGGCACCGACTGGCACGGCGGCCAGTGGAACGGCGGCCGGCAGGGCGACTGGTCCCGCGGCGGCTGACGTCGCTTCAGGGGCGGTTCGGCCGACGGGGATGACGCTGCGTCAGGGAGTCAGACCAATTCCTGCTCGGCCCAGATCGTCTTGCCGGTGGGCGTCTGCCGGGATCCCCAGCGCTGGGTGAACTGGGCGACGAGCAGCAGCCCGCGGCCGCCCTCGTCGAAGATCCGGGCACGGCGCAGGTGCGGGGCGGTGCTGCTGGTGTCGGAGACCTCGCAGATCAAGGTGGCGTCGCGGATCAGCCGGACCTGGATCGGGCCGCCGCCGGCGTAGCGGATCGCGTTGGTGACCAGTTCACTGACGACCAGTTCGGTGATGAACACGGCCTCCCCCAGCCCCCACTCGCGGAGTTGCTCCGCGGCCGTCCTGCGCGCCTGCCCGACGACGGCCGGGTCGTCGGGCAGCTCCCAGGTGGCGACCTGGTGGGCGTCGAGGGCGCGGGTCCGGGCGACCAGCAGGGCGATGTCGTCGCAGGGCCGGTCCGGCAGCAGCCCGTACAGCACGTTGTCGCAGAGTTCGTCCAGGCTCCCGGCCGGCCGGGTGAGCGTCCGGGCGAGCAGCGCGAGCCCCGCGTCGACGTCGTGCCCGGCCGATTCGATCAGGCCGTCCGTGTACAGGGCCAGCAGGCTGCCCTCGGGCAGGTCCAGCTCCGCCGACTCGAAGGGCAGCCCGCCCAGCCCCAGCGGCGGCCCCGCCGGCAGGTCGGGGAAGTCGGCCCGGCCGCCGGGCAGGACCACGGCGGGCAGCGGGTGGCCGGCGCGTGCCATGGTGCAGCGCCGGGTGACGGGGTCGTAGACCGCGTACAGGCAGGTGGCGCCGACCTCCCCGTAGAACTGGTCCGAGCCGCCCTCGATGCCCTGCCCCTGCTCCATGTCGAGGCGTACCACCAGGTCGTCGAGCTGGGTGAGGAGTTCGTCGGGCGCCAGGTCGACGTCGGCGAGGGTCCGCACGGCGGTGCGCAGCCGTCCCATCGTCGCCGAGGCGTGCACCCCGTGGCCGACGACGTCGCCCACCACGAGCGCCACCCGGGCGCCGCTGAGCGGGATCACGTCGAACCAGTCGCCGCCCACGCCCGCCCGGGAGCCGGCCGGCAGGTAGCGGGAGGCGACCTCGACGGCGGCCTGCCGCGGGGAGTGCTGGGGGAGCATGCTGCGCTGCAGGGTGAGGGCGGTGGCCCGTTCCCTGGAGTAGCGGCGGGCGTTGTCCACGCAGACGGCGGCCCGGGCGGCGATCTCCTCGGCGAGCAGCAGGTCGTCGGCGTGGAAGGGGTCGAGGGTGCGGTGCCGGATGAAGATCGCCAGTCCGAGGGTCGCGCCCCGGGCGCGCAGCGGCACGACCATCAGCGAGTGCACGCCGTAGTCGACGACGCTCCTGCCGCGGGCGCGGTCGTACTCCGTCCAGCGCCGGATCTCCGGCTCATGGGTGCGGTGCAGCGACCCCCGCCCGGTGACCAGGGCGCAGGCGGCCGGCGAGTGCTCGGGCACCATGTCCAGCTCCCCGACCTGGGCGGCGGCCTCGGGGCAGCCGGGCAGCACGGACTGCTGGGCGACGCGGCGGAAGGCGAGGGCGCCCGCGGCCGGCAGCGGGCCGGGTTCCTCACCGCGGACGACGGAGTCCAGCAGGTCGACGCTGACCATGTCGGCGAACCGCCGTACGGAGACGTCGGCGAGTTCCTGCGCGGTGCGGGTGATGTCCAGGGTGGTGCCGATGCAGGTGCTCGCCTCGTTGACGATGTCCAGCCGGCGCCGGGCGTGGAACTGCTCGGTCGTCTCGTAGACCGCGGCGGACACCCCGGTGACCTGTCCCGACCCGTCCTTGAGCGGGAAGACCAGCATCGCGTACGCGTGGTCGCGGTCGTCGCCGGGCGGGCGGCCGAGGCTCTCCAGGCGCGCGGTCGCGCCGGTCTGCATCACCTCCTCCTGGACGCGGTCGAACTCCTCGAAGGCCGCGCCGGGCATGAACTCGCGCAGCCGCTGCCCGCGGACCTCCTCCACGCTCCTGCCGACCAGGCGCTCCATCGCCGCGTTGGCGGTGCTGAGCCGTACCTCGCGGTCGTAGACGGCGACGGCGACCGGGAGCTGGGCGAGGACCCCGGCGTCCGGTTCCGGTCGCCCGGGGGCGGTCGCGGCCGCGGTGACGGCCCAGTGCGCGGTGCCCGACGCGTCGCTGAGGAGGCGCAGCCCCAGCCGGACCGGCACGTCCCCGCCGTCGCGGTGGCGCAGGACGACGGGGCCCGCCCAGGCGCGTCCGGCGGCGATGCGGCGCAGTGCGGCGAAGGGCAGCGGCGCGGCGAGCAGGGTGCCGGCGGGCCGGCCGAGCACCTCGGCGGACGACCAGCCGAGCAGCCGGCAGGCGTCCTCGCCCCAGGCGGTCAGCACCCCCGTGTCACCGGCAGCGACGGCAGCGGCCGCGGGCGGCGTCAGCCCGTGGCGCTCCTTCCCTCCCCCGTGCTCCCCGTGGCCGGTGCGCCTTCCCATGGGTACGTCCTCGTCCTCACGGCCGTTCCCCCTCAGCATGGTCCCCCGCCGGGGCACTCTCAACCGGCGTGCGCGGCGGGGGCGCGGCGCGCACGGCACGGGGCCGCCGGTTCACGCGCCGTGGCCCTCTGGGCAAGGCCGTCCGGACGAACGAGACTGAGGCCAGGCGAGTGTGAGGAGTGGCGCAGGTGACGGTGAAGGTCGACGGGCCGCGGACGGTCTCCCCCCGTCTCGCCTCACCCTGGACGCGCGGTGCGGCGGCCGCGGCGGCGGGGGCGCTGCCGGCGCTGGCGTTCCCCGCGCCGTCGCTGTGGTGGCTGGCGTACGTCGCCCTCGTGCCGTGGATGCTGCTGGCGCGCGCCGCACCGACGGGGCGGCGGGCCGCCGTGGACGGCTGGCTGGGCGGGGCCGGCTTCATGGTGGCCGTGCACCACTGGCTGATCCCGAGCCTGCACGTCTTCATCGTGCTCATCGCCCTGCTGCTGGGGGCCCTGTGGGCGCCGTGGGGGTGGCTGGTGCGGCGGCTGCTCGGGGGCACGCCGGGCCGCCGTACGGTCCTGGCGGCGACGGTGCTGGTGCCGTCCGCCTGGCTGCTGGTCGAGCTGGTGCGGTCGTGGGAGTACCTGGGCGGGCCGTGGGGGCTGCTGGGGGCGAGCCAGTGGCAGGTGACGCCGGCGCTGCGGCTGGCCTCGATCGGGGGCGTGTGGCTGGTCAGCTTCCTGGTGGTGGCGGTCAACACGGCCCTGGCCGCGCTGCTCGTGGTGCCCTCCTGCCGGGCGGCCGCGGGGTCCGTGCTGGCCGCCGCGGCGGTGGGCACGACGGCGGTGTGGGCCTGGGCGCCGGTCCCGGGCCGCAGCGGGGAGTCCGTGCGGGTGGCGGTCGTGCAGCCGGGGGTCATCAGCGGGCCGCAACCGCGCTTCGACCAGGGGGAGCGGCTGACCCGTACGCTCGCGGGCAAGGGCGTGGACCTGGTGGTGTGGGGGGAGAGCAGCGTCGGCTTCGACCTGTCCGCCCGCCCCGGCCTGGCGAACCGGCTGGCCGCGCTGTCCCGGGACGTCGGCGCCGACATCCTGGTCAACGTCGACGCCCGGCGGGCGGACGGCCTCGGGATATCCAAGACCTCGGTCCTGATGGGCCCCGACGGGCCGGTCGGCCCGAGCTACGACAAGATGCGGCTGGTGCCGTTCGGCGAGTACGTCCCGGCCCGTACGGTGCTGGGCTGGGCCACGTCGGTGGGCAGGGCGGCGGGTGAGGACCGGATCCGGGGGGACCACCAGGTGGTCATGGACGCGGGCACGGTGCGGCTGGGGCCCCTGGTGTGCTTCGAGTCGGCGTTCCCCGACATGAGCCGGCACCTCACGGACGACGGGGCGCAGCTGCTGGTGGCGCAGTCCTCCACGTCCTCGTTCCAGGGGAGCTGGGCGCCCGCGCAGCACGCCTCGCTGGCGGCACTGCGCTCGGCCGAGTCCTGGCGGCCGATGGTGCACGCGACGCTGACCGGGATCAGTGCGGTCCACGACGCCCGCGGCGAGCGGATCGGCCCGTCGCTGGGCACGTCGCGCAGCGCGGCGCAGGTCTACGACGTGCCGCTGGGTTCCGGGCGCAGCCCGTACGACCGGCTCGGCGACTGGGTGCCCCGGCTGGCGGTGCTGCTGCTGGCCGGGGCGGGCGCGTACGAGGCGGCGCTCAGGAGGTCTGCCCGGTCACGGCGGTGACGACGCGCTCGCACAGTTCATGGGTCTGCAGCGCGTCGCGGGCGTCGAGGGGCTTGCCGTGCCGTACGGCGTCGAGGAACGCGAGGGCGATGCCCTCTATGCCGCGCTGGCGGGCGACGGGGACCCAGTCGCCGCGGCGGCGGACGGTGGGCTGACCCTTGTGGTCCACGACCTCGGCCAGGTTGAACACCTGGCGCTTGCTGTCCTGGCCCATGACCTCCAGGACCTCCTCGTTGGAGCCGCTCATGCGGTTCATCACGCCGATCGCGGTGAAGCCGTCGCCGGACAGCTGGAGCGTGACGTGGTGGAGCAGCCCGCCGCGGACCCGTGCCCGGACGTCGGTGTGCTCGACGGGGCCGGGGAGGAGGAAGCGCAGGGTGTCGACGACGTGGATGAAGTCGTCGAAGACGACGGTGCGCGCGGTCTCCGGGTGTCCGATGCGGTTCTTCTGCAGGAGGATCAGGTCGCGCGGGTGGTCGGCGCACTGCACGTAGCCCGGCGCGTGGCGGCGGTTGAAGCCGACCGTCAGCCCGACCCCGCGCTCCTCGGCGAGGCGCACCAGGTGCTCGGCCCCGGCCAGGTCGTAGGCGAGCGGTTTGTCGACGTAGACGGGGACGCCCGCGGCGATGAGGCGTTCGGTGATCTCCACGTGCGTCTCGGTGGGGGCGTGCACGAACGCCCCGTCGAGCCCCTGGTCGAGCAGGGCGTCGAGGGTCTCGTGGCGGTGCGGGACCGGGACCCGGTGGGTGTCGCCGACGGCGTCGAGGGTGGCGCGGGTGCGGGTGTGCAGGTGGAGTTCCACCCCCGGCTGCGCGGTCAGCACCGGCAGGTACGCCTTGCGCGCGATGTCGCCGAGTCCGATGACCCCGATCCTGAGGGGTTCCATGTGCCGCTCCCGCCTACGCCTGCTGTGCCTGACCTGTGCCGTCGGCAGCATACGGGCCGGCCGGCGGCCGCCAGTCGGCGATCCCGTCGAGGCTGCGCAGGGCCAGGCGCGGGCCGACCCGGTTGACGGTGGCGAACAGGGCGTCGCGCAGCGCGACGGCGGGCGGCGAGGACCAGGTGGTGAGCCTCCCGATGCTCCAGGAGCGGCGTACGACGCCCGTCGTGCGGGGCAGCCGCTGCGCGGTGTAGGCGGCCAGGGCGCGCGCCACGGCCTCGTCCGCGGCGTCGGGGGCGGCGAGGTGGGCGAGGACGACGGCGTCCTCCAGGGCCTGGCAGCCGCCCTGGCCGAGGTTGGGCGTCATGGCGTGCGCCGCGTCGCCGAGCAGGGCGATGCGCCCCTGGTGGAAGGCGGGCAGCCCTCGCGCGAGGTGGTGGACGTCGTTGCGGAGCACTGCGCCGGGGGCGGCGCAGTCGATCAGCTCGGGCACCGGCTGGTGCCAGTCGCCGAACAGCCGCCGCAGCTCGGTGCGTTCGTCCCCGCCGGGGGCGCGGCCGCCCGGCGGGGTCACGGCGGTCGCGTAGCAGTAGACGCGGCCGCCGGTGAGCGGGACGGTGCCCCACAGCCGGCCGCGCCCCCAGGTCTCGTGCGGGAGGTACGCGGAGGGTGCCGGCACGACCGTGCGCCAGCTGGTGAACCCGCTGTAGACCGGCCCCGGGTGCGCCGGGAACAGCGCGGCGCGCACGGCTGAGTTGATCCCGTCGGCGGCGACCACCAGATCGGCGTCGATCGTCCCGTCCCCGGTGGTGACCTTCCCCCCGGGGGAGGCGGACAGGACCCGGGTCCCGGTGCGCAGCGCGCCGTCCGGCAGGAGGCCCGACAGCACGGCCACCAACTCCGCCCGGTGGGCGATCACCACGGGTCCGCCGAACCGCTCGGCGGCGGCCTCGCCGCTGGTCCGGGAGAGCCAGCGCCCGTCGGGGCGGCGCAGCCCGCCCTCGCCCTGGAAGGCGGCCATGGCGCGCACGGCCCCGCCGACCCCGAGCGCGTCCAGCGCACGCAGGCCGTTGGGCGCGATGCCGATCCCGGCTCCGACGGGTTCGAGCGCCGCGGCCCGCTCCAGGACGGTCACCCGCCATCCGCGCCGGCGCAAGGCCACGGCGGCGGCCAGCCCTCCGATGCCGGCTCCGACGACGACGGCGTACGGCTGACGCGATGTGCGGCCCATGGCTTCGGCTCCCCTCCGCAGACTACAGGTGTAGTGGAGCGTACTACATCTGTAGTATCCCGGGGAGGGCGCCGGAGCCGCACGCGAACCTGGGGACGGCGACGTCCGGCGGCACCGGACCCGGAGACGGTGCCGCCCAGGGCCTCGGCGCGGTTCCGGAACCCCTACGGCGGTCCACCGACCGGCGAGGGAACAAGCGGGGACGACGGTCGCCCAGGCCCTCGTCAAGGCGCGCGGTGACACCGAGCCGGGTGACGGCCCACCCGGGCCAACCCCGTCCTGCAAAGGCGCCCTTCGCCCCGGCCGACGGGGGTGGGGTCCGGCCACGCCGGATCCCGGTGACGGTGCCGCCCGAGACCCCCACCCTGGCCCGTCAGGCCCGGCAGGCGACGGGCTGCCCGGGCACCGGGTGAGGGAAGGACGGCGGGGCGGGGGCCCGGGCGGCGTCCCGCCGCCTCGGCCCGGGTGAACCGGCCGGCGTCGGGGCCTTCCGTCACGCCGAACCCAGGTGACGACGATGCCGCTCGCCGGTACACGAGCAGGGCGGGGCCGGAGCCGGGGCCGGTAGGTTGCCGTCATGAGCACCGCGCAGACGTCCCGCCCCGAGCTGATCGCAGACACCGCACTCGCCCTGCTCGCCGAGCGGGGCATGCGCGGGCTGACCCACCGTGCGGTCGACGAGGCGGCCGGTCTGCCGCAGGGCTCGACGTCCAACCACGCCCGGACCCGCGCGGCCCTCCTGGAGGCGGCGGTCCGCAGGCTGGCCTTCCGCGAGTCTCAGACGGCCCACGCCCCCGCGTCCGCGCCCGGGCCCGAGGGGCTGGCCGCGCTGCTCGCGCACTTCCTGCACCGCTCCGTCACCGAGGCCCGTGACCTCACGCGCGCCCGCCTGGAACTCGCCCTGGAGGCCACCCGGCGCCCCGAGTTGCGCACGGTCTACGACACCGCGGGTCGCGCCTTCCGCGAGCAACTGGAGGCGATGCTGCGCGCCGTGGGCTCCGCCGAGCCGGAGCGTCACGCACGGTCGCTCATCGCGTGGTGCGACGGCGTCCTCTTCCATTCCGTCGCGGGCGCCGGGTCCACCTCGCCCCCGCCCGAGGCCGAGTTGCGGGCGGGCGCGGCCGACCTGTTGCGCGGGATGCTCGGTGGCGGCTCCGGCGGCTCGGCCGGTTAATGCGTCGACGCCGTCAGAGGCCCCCGCCATCATGGCGGCCATGACGACGACGCCGGAGCGCACCGACCCGCCCTACATCGCCGACGAGCGCACCATGCTGGAGAGCTGGCTGGACTTCCACCGCGACACCCTCGCGATGAAGTGCGCCGGCCTGGACGACGAACAGCTGCGCACCCCCAGCGCGCCCCCCTCCGACCTCACCCTGCTCGGCCTGGTCCGGCACATGGCCGGGGTCGAACGGGGCTGGTTCCGCACCGTGCTCGCCGGAGAGGACGTGCCCCCGCTCTACCTCACCGAGGATGACCCCGACGGCGAGTTCCACGACCTCGCCCAGGCCGACACCGCCGAGGCGTTCGCCACCTGGCGCGCCGAGATCGCGCACGCCCGCGAGCTGACCCGCCACCGGTCGCTCGACGACATCGGGCTGCGCCGCGGCAAGCACGAAATCTCCCTGCGCTGGATCTACGTCCACATGATCGAGGAGTACGCCCGCCACAACGGCCACGCCGACCTGATCCGCGAACGCATCGACGGGGTGACGGGCGACTGACGCCTCAGTCCGGCACCCGGTGCAGCAACTCGTCGCAGAGCACGCCCGGGTCGCCGGACTCCACGCACAGGCGGGTGTCGTCGCGCCAGTCCTCGACGATGCCCAGCCCCGAGAACCCGTCGAGCTCCACGTAGCGGTGGTGGAACGTCCAGGTACCGCCCGTGGTCTTCACCCCGTCGACCCACCGGCCGGGGATGAAGACCTGGGCGGGCATCCGGGAGGCGGAGAAGTGGCCGTCCGGGTCGAACCTGATGGAACCGTCCCCGTCGTCCGTCGCCCAGGTGCCGAGCACCGCGCCGCGCGACGCGACGGAGGCCGGCGCCACGTCCGCCGTCAGAAGGTGCTGGATCACCCGGACGTCGACGAACGCGCCGAGCACGAGTCCGGCCGTCCATGCCGCCGCTTCGGCCCGGCGGCGCGCCCTGCCCGTGCGCGGCCCCGTCCATCCCGTCCATTCCATCGGCATCTCCCCCCCTCGGCCCGGGCCCGGCGACGACCCCCGTGCGTCGCCCGGCCCGGGCACGGACTCAGCGGCCCAGGTCCGGGATGCGCCAGTCCACCGGGTCGTGGCCCTGTGCCTTGAGCGCCTCGTCGATCTGGGTGAAGGGACGGCTGCCGAGGAAGAGCTTGGCCGACAGCGGCGACGGGTGGGCGCCCTGGACGACCGCGTGCCGCTCGGTGTCGATCAGCGGCAGCTTCTTCTTGGCGTAGTTGCCCCACAGGACGAAGACCGCCGGGTCGGGCCGGGACGCAACGGCCCTGATGACCGCGTCGGTGAACTTCTCCCAGCCCTTGCCCTTGTGCGAGTTGGCCTCGGCCTCGCGCACCGTCAGCACCGCGTTGAGCAGCAGCACGCCCTGCTCCGCCCACGGCATCAGGTAGCCGTTGTCCGGGATCGGGTAGCCGTACTCCTCCTTCATCTCCTTGAAGATGTTCCGCAGGGAGGGCGGGGTCTTGACACCCGGCTGCACCGAGAAGCACAGCCCGTGCCCCTGGCCCTCGCCGTGGTACGGGTCCTGGCCGAGGACCAGCACCTTCACCTTGTCGTAGGGCGTGGCCTCCAGGGCCGCGAAGACCTGCTCGCGCGGCGGGAAGACCTTGTGCTTCCCGCGCTCCTCCTCCACGAACTCGGTGAGCTGGGTGAAGTAGGGCTTCTCCAGCTCCTCACCGAGGACGGCCTGCCAGGACTCGGGCAGCGTGATGGGCACGTCGGGAACCTCCGGTACGCGATCCGTTACTGGGGACGAACGTACCGTTCCGCACCGACAATCCGCCCGGCCGGGGGTCAGGCCGCGTCCAGCCGGGCCCGCAACTCCGGTTCGAGGTCCAGGTCGGCCGCCGCCAGGAGTTCGTCGAGCTGCGCGACGCTGCTCACCCCGAGCACCGGCAGGACGGGCACGTCCCCGCCCAGCAGCCAGGCCAGCACGACCTGGTTGGGGGTCGCCCCGGCCTGCCGCGCCACCTCCCGCAGGACGCGCAGCCGCCGCTCCGTCCCCCCGTGCCGGTACTGCCCGGGCACCGCCTTGTCGTCCCGGGTGTAGGCGCCGTGGACGAGCGTGGAGTACCCCAGCAGCGTCAGGTCGGGCTGGGTGCGGACGTGGTCGAGGAGTTCGGCGTCGGCGTGCCGCTGGATGCCGAAGCGCGCCTGCGGCCGCGGCCGGAGGTAGGTGTGCCGCTGCTGGACGACCTGGTACCCCGGCAGGCCCCGTTCCGCGGCGATCCGGCGGGCCTCGGCGATGCGCCGCGTCGCGTGGTTGCTGACGCCGGGCGTACCGACCGTGCCGTCCGCGACGAGGCCGGCGAAGGCACCCACGGTCTCCTCCAGCGGGACGCGCGGGTCCTCGACGTGGGCGTAGTGGAGGTCGACGCGGTCGGTGCCCAGCCTGCGCAGGCTCTCCCTCAGGCCCGCCCGGACGACGTGCCCGGCCAGGCCCTCGGCGTTGCCGAGCCCGCCCTCGTCGTCGATCCACCGCGTACCGCGCGTGAGGTCGGGACGGGCGCCGACCTTGGTGGCGAGCACGACGTGCTCCCTCGCCCGTCGGCTGCGCAGCCAGCGGCCGAGCAGCAGTTCGCTCTCGTCGCCGGTGGCGCCGTCCACCCAGCAGGCGTAGTTGTTCGCGGTGTCGACGAAGGTGCCGCCGGCCTCGGTGAAGCGGTCGAGGATCGCGAAGGAGGTCTCCTCGTCGACCGTGGTGCCGAAGGGCAGGGCTCCCAGGCACAGGGTGCTGACCTTCGGTCCGGCGCCGCCGGACAGTGTGCGGTATCGCATGGTGCGCACTCCTCGGATACGGGCGGGTCCCTGGTGCCGGCCGCCGCTACGGCGGCCGGCACCAGGGACTGTGCACGTTGGAGTGCGGACGAACGCAAGCCTCAGGCGCCGACGCTGGCGTTGAGGAAGATGCCGCCGTCCACGACCAGGGTCTGGCCGGTGATCCAGGCAGCCGCGTCCGAGAGCAGGAAGGCGGCGGCGCCGCCGATGTCCTCGGGCACGCCGAGCCGCCCCAGCGGGTAGGCGGACGCGGCCTGCTCCTCGCGGCCCTCGTAGAGGGCGGAGGCGAACCTGGTCTTGACCACCGCGGGGGCGATGGCGTTGGCGCGGACACCGGGCGCCATCTCGGAGGCGAGCTGCAGCGTGAGGTTGACCATCGCGGCCTTGCTCATGCCGTACGCGCCGATGAAGGGGGAGGCGCTGATGCCCGCCACGGAGGCGATGTTGACGATCGCGCCGCCGTTCTCCTTCATCCACGCCTTGTACGTCTGCTGGGCGAAGCCGAGCGCGGAGATGACGTTGGTCTCGAAGACCTTGCGGGCGACGCCGAGGTCGAGCTCGGCGAGCGGGCCGAAGACCGGGTTCGTACCGGCGTTGTTGGCGAGGTAGTCGACGCGGCCGAAGGCCTCCATCGTCCGCTCGACGACCTCGGCCTGGTGCGCCTCGTCGTGGGCCTTGCCGGCCACGCCGAGGGCCCGGTCGGCGCCGAGCCGTTCGACGGCCTCCTTCAGCGCCTCCTCGTTGCGGCCGGTGATGACGACGCGGTCGCCGCGGGCGACGAGCGCCTCGGCGATGCCGTAGCCGATGCCGCGGCTGGCGCCGGTGACGATCGCGACGCGTCCGCTGTCGGGCTGGTTGCTCATGATGCGGGTCTCCTGTCGCGGTTCAGTCGAGCGGTCCGCCGGCCACGTACAGCACCTGGCCGGAGACGAAGCCCGCGTTGTCGCCGGTGAAGAAGGCGATGGCGTTGGCGACGTCGTCCGGGTTGCCGACGCGCTGGACGGGGATCTGGGTGGCGGCCGCGGCCTGGAACTCCTCGAAGCCCATGCCGATGCGGGCGGCGGTGGCGGCCGTCATGTCGGTGGCGATGAAGCCGGGGGCGACCGCGTTGGCCGTGACGCCGAACTTGCCGAGCTCGTGCGCGAGGGTCTTGGTGAAGCCCTGCAGGCCCGCCTTGGCGGCGGAGTAGTTGGCCTGGCCGCGGTTGCCGAGGGCGGAGGACGAGGACAGGTTGACCACGCGGCCGAAGTTGGCGTCCACCATGTGCTTCTGGACGGCGCGGGTCATCAGGAAGGCGCCGCGCAGGTGCACGTTCATGACCGTGTCCCAGTCGGACGCGCTCATCTTGAACAGCAGGTTGTCGCGGAGCACTCCCGCGTTGTTGACGAGGATCGTCGGCGCCCCGAGCTCCGCGGCGACGCGCGCGACCGCGGCCGCGACCTGCTCCTCGTCGGAGACGTCGGCGCCGATGGCGACGGCCCGGCCGCCCGCCTTGGTGATCTGCTCGACGGTGTCCTTGCACGCGGTCTCGTCGAGGTCCAGCACGGCCACGGCGCGGCCCTCCGCGGCCAGGCGCACGGCGGTGGCGGCGCCGATGCCGCGCGCCGCCCCTGTCACGATCGCTACGCGCTGCTCGGTGGTCGACATCTGCTCTCCTCAGCCCTGTGGGGAGCGGTCGCGCAGGTGAGCGACCGCTTAGTACGTCCCGTAGCCGAAACCGTAGGAGCGCAGTGACCCTGTGTCAACGCCCACCGCGCCGATGTGGCTCAGCGCACCAGAAGATCCAGCAGACGGTCCACCTCGGCCTGCGGGTCCTCGGTCAGCCCGGTGTGGATCGGGCCCGGCTGCACGATGGTGCTGCGCGGCGCCGTCAGCCACCGGAAGCGCCGCCCAGGATCGTCCTCCGCCGCCTGCCCGGCCCGCTCACCGCCCGCGCAGATGCCCTCGTAGCCGCGCAGCGCCGCCCGTACGCCGGCGACGTCCACGTCGGGGTCGAGGCAGCGCAGCCGCGTCTCGTCCAGGTGGACCCGGGCGCCCACGAAGGACTTGGCACGACAGTAGACCAGCACACCCGCGTTGATCAGCTCGCCGCGCTCGATCCGCGGCATCACGCGCACCAGGGCGTACTCGAACACATCGCGCCCGCTCGCCGTGCTCACTTGGCGGCCTTCCCCTCGACCCAGGTGCGCAGCCACTCCGGCGGCGCCTGCTTCTCCTGCTGCTTCGGGGCGAGGGTGATCCGCTCCCCCACGGAGCCGGCGCGCGCCAGCAGCACCCGCTCGTACGCGCGCCGCACCTCGTCCGGGCCCGCGAAACCGGGCTCGTCCACCAGCCACTCGTCGGGGACCTGTGCGGTGACCTCGCGCAGCAGCGCCTCGTCCACCCGCGGGGCGAGGTCGCGGGCGGCGGCCTCGACGTCCGGGGCGAAGCGGGCGAGGGCGTGGTCCGCGGCGTCGTACGGCTTGTCCGCGGCCTGGTCGGCGCCCTTCCAGTTGTGGTGGAAGATCAGCGAGGCGCCGTGGTCGATCAGCCAGAGGTCCTGGTGCCAGACCAGCATGTTCGGGTTGCGCCACGAGCGGTCGACGTTGCCCACGAGGGCGTCGAACCACACGATCCGGCCCGCCTCACCGGGCTCCACCTCGAAGACCAGCGGGTCGAAGCCGAGCGCACCGGGGAGGAAGTCCATGCCGAGGTTGAGGCCGCCGCTGGCCTTCAGCAGGTCCTGGATCTCCTGGTCCGGCTCGCCGAGCCCGATCACCGGGTCGAACTGGAACCGCACCAGCACCGGCACCCGCATGCCCAGCCGCCGGGCCAGCTCCCCCGCGATCACCTCCGCGACCAGTGCTTTGCGCCCCTGTGCGGCGCCCACGAACTTCACCACGTAGGTCCCCAGGTCGTCGGCCTCGACGACCCCGGGAACCGATCCGCCCTCACGCAACGGCGTGACGTAGCGGATCCCGGTCACTTCCTCCATGGGCGCATCCTAGGCGGAGCACACGACGCCGGCGTTCGGCCACGGGAGGCAACTTCGCCATGTTCATGGCAGGACGGTGAAGTCCGGTGCTAGCCTGCGCACTCCGATGACGCCCGATAAGGGCGGATACACACCGGGGGGCAACCTTGGAACTCGGACGCGGGCGCGTACGCGCCTGGGTGGCAGCATGGCTGCTGATCGCCCCGCTGTCCGTGCTGGGCACGACATCACCGGCGCAAGCCGCCGAGCGGTGCGTGGCCCCACCGACCGAGTACGTGGCGTACTCCGAAGTCGGGGCCCCCAACTATCCGGTGACGCTGCGCGGCATCATCACACGTCTCTACACCGGCATCCAGTCGGCGGGCGCCTACGGCGGCGCCTACGTGCCCGACGGCTCGTACGTCTCGATCGACCGTTCCATCAACGCCTTCTCACCGACGGCCGCCGAAGAGAAGGCCGGCCACGGCTACCGCACCAACGCACAGGTCACGGCCAATGGAGGCTACGACTACTGTCAGCGGTATCACTCAGGCACCACGGGGTGGACGCCTTCCCCGACGGTCCAGGGGCGGTACCACGCGGTGCGGCCTTGCCTGCGGGTCTACGGCGTCCTGGAGTGCGCACCGAAGTGGTACGTCGACTTCGACGGCTGAACCGGCCGGACGGTGGCAGTGGCCGCCGGCACGGGCAGTCGCCGGCGCGAGCGGCCGTGCCCTGTGATTTTCCGGGGGATGGTTGAACGGCTCACCCATCTCGTCCGTACGACAGGGCAGGGCGTGAACGACGCTCCCGGGCCCCGGCTGGCGGTCCGGAACGGACGAGGCAACAGGATGTGTGACGCATGGCCGAGACGACTGGCACCGCAGGAGCTCCGACCCGCCGCGCCGTGGTCGCCGGGGTGGGTGCGGCGGGGCTCGCGGCCGCGCTGGCCGCGTGCGGTGACTCCAACGACTCCGCGGGCGCCTACAGCCCTGCCGCGCCCCCGCAGGGCGGCGACCAGGGGACCGGGGGGTCGGCGCCCGCCGGCGGCGGGGCCGAGGCGGCGCTGGCCAAGACCTCGGACATCCCGGTCGGCGGCGGCAAGATCTTCGCGGACAAGAAGGTCGTCGTCTGCCAGCCCGAGGCGGGCTCGTTCAAGGCGTTCTCGGCGATCTGCACTCATCAGGGCTGCGCCGTCAACGAGATCGCAGGCGGCACGATCAACTGCCCCTGTCACGGCAGCAAGTTCAGCATCAAGGACGGCAGCGTGGCCAACGGCCCTGCGACCCAGCCGCTGCCGGCGGCGAACATCAAGGTGGAGGGGGACTCAGTGGCCCTGGCCTGAGCCCCCCGGGCCCGGCCCGGACCGTTTCCAGCTGCCGATGACCTCGTCGGCGGTGGTGACCGTGGCGACGAGCGCGAGGGTGTGCCGGACCATGTCCGCGGTGTACGACTGCGGCACCCCGGCGATGGCGTCCGCGGGCACGACCGCCTGGTAGCCGAGGTTGACCGCGTCGAAGACGGCGTTGGGAACGGCCACGTTGGCCGACACCCCGGTGACGACGACCGTGCGCACGCCCAGGTTGCGCAGCACGGCGTCGAGGCCGGTGCCGGCGACCGGCGACAGCCCGTGCAGCCGTCGCACGACGAAGTCGCCGGCACCGACCGCTATCTCCTCGGCGACCTCGACCGCCGGTGTGCCGGCGACCTGCAGGACGGGCAGCCGCTCGGCGGCGCGGAAGATCCGCGCGTTGCGGCTGGACCCGCGGCCGTCGGCGCGGCGTTCGGCGACGGCGTGCACCACGGTGGCGCCCGCCGCGTGGGCCGCGGTGACCAGCCGCGCGGTGGCGTCCAGCGCCCCCGAGGCCTGTACGGCGGCCGCGAGTTCCGGCAGCGCGCCGTCCGGGCCGACCACCCCGCGCTGGCACTCGACGGTGAGCACGGCGGTGGACCGGGGGGTCAGGAGCGCGTCGAGCCTGCGGTCCCGGTTGCCGTCCGTCATGCTTGCCCCCTCGCGCGCGGCTGCCCTACCGTCGTCCCAGGTGACCGTATCTGACGAACCGTCAGGCAGGGAAGTGGGGGCGCACATGGCCGTCGCACAGCGGCGCGGACGCCGGATCATGATGACCCCGCAGGAGATCGACACCTTCCTCGGCGCGCAGCGCACCTGCCGCGTCGCAACCGTCTCGCCCGACGGCCGCCCGCACGTGGGCGCGCTGTGGTTCGTCTGGGACGCTACGTCCCTGTGGCTGTACTCGATCGTCCGCAGCCGCCGCTGGGCCGACCTGCGGCATGACCCGCGGGTCGCGGTCGTCGTCGACGACGGCACGGAGTACGGCGAACTGCGCGGCGTCGAGCTCTCCGGCACCGTCGAGTTCGTCGGCGAGGCGCCCCGCACCGGCGGGCCCCACCCGGACCTGGAGGTCGTCGAGCGGCTGTTCGCCGCCAAGAACTTCGGCCTGGAGTCCATGCCCCACGACGGCCGCCACGCGTGGCTGCGCCTGACCCCGGACTCCGTCGTCTCCTGGGACTTCCGCAAGATGCCCGGCCTCGGCTAGCCCATGTCGTCCTGGACCACGCGCGCACCGGCATCCCCGAGGGCAATCAGCCCTCGGCTGCCGCCACGTCCTCCCCTGCCCGGCGCAGGGCCTCGACGGCGGCGCGGATGGCGGGGCGGCGGTCGGCGTCGGAGCGCCAGACGGCGTAGATGTGGCGCTTCATGGTGTGGCGCACGCGGATCGCGCGGACCCCGGCCGGGAGGGGGCCGCGGCCGAGGCGCGGGACGACGGCGACGCCCAGGCCGGCGGCGACCAGGGCGAGCACGGTGGGGTGCTCCTCGGCGTGGTGGGCGATGCGCGGTTCCACGCCCTTGCCGCGCAGGGTGAACAGCAGCCACTCGTGGCAGAAGCCGCCGTCCGGCCAGGCGATCCAGTCATCGTCGGCGAGGTCGCCCAGGTCGACCTCGTCGCAGCCCGCCAGGGGGTGGCCCTCGGGGACGACCACGTCGGCGAGGTCGTCGAGCAGCGGCTCCTTGGCCAGGCCGCCGGGCAGCGACAGCGGCTTGTTGTACCAGTCGAGGACGACCGCAAGGTCGATGTCGCCGCGCACGAGCCGGGCCAGCGCGTCCTGGGGCTCCATCTCGTGGACCATCGCGCGCAGCTTGGGGTGGTCGTGCCGCGTCGCCGCGAGCGCCTGCGGGAACAGGCCGCGCACCGCGGTGGGGAAGGCCCCCATGCGCAGCTCGCCGACCGCGGCGCCGCGGTGCGCCTCCAGGTCGGAGTGGGCGAGCTCGACGAGGGAGAGGATGCGGTCGGCGTGCCCGGACAGCAGCCGGCCGGCGTCGGTGAGGCGGACCCCGCGGCCGTTCCTGGCCAGCAGCGTCTGCCCGGTCTCGCGTTCGAGCTTGCCCATCTGCTGGGAGACGGCCGAGGTCGTCACGTGCAGGACGTCCGCCGCGGCGCTCACCGAGCCGTAGGTGGAGATCGCATGCAGGATGCGCAGGCGCTCGAGGTTCAACATGTAAGCAACACTACGTGATCACCGGCAGGTTTTCTCGCTTGTCCTAAGAGGTTCAATCCGTCATGGTGATGGCCATGAGCGCACCCAGCACCCGCCACCCTGCCGCCGTGGCCGCCC